>JBKJXG010000330.1:0-7604 GCA_046716525.1 Solirubrobacterales bacterium | reverse complement strand
GGGGTGAAGTTAGGAGTGCTGACCGGGGGCGGGGACTGTCCCGGCCTCAATGCCGTGATCCGCGCCGTGGTGCGAAAGGGAATCGACGTTCACGGAAATGAGATCGTCGGATTTCGCGACGGTTGGCGAGGTCCGCTGGATGGCGACGCCGAGGAGCTCTCGATCGAGTCGACGCGCGGCATCCTGCCCCGCGGCGG
Organism: Solirubrobacterales bacterium; assembly: GCA_046716525.1. Lineage (GTDB taxonomy): Bacteria > Actinomycetota > Thermoleophilia > Solirubrobacterales > 70-9 > WHSW01. The sequence goes on along the minus strand of JBKJXG010000330.1, from coordinate 7,407 downwards.
CACCATCCTCGGCACCTCGCGAACGAATCCGTTCAAGCGCGACGACGGCCCGCAGGCGATCGCCACGACCATGGCCGAGATGGGCCTCGACGGCCTGATCGCGATCGGCGGCGAGGACACGCTCGGCGCCGCCAATCGCCTCCATGCCGAGCACGGCCTCAACGTGGTCGGGGTGCCGAAGACGATCGACAACGACATCGGCGCCACCGACGTCACCTTCGGCTTCGACACCGCGCTTCACGTCGCCACCGAGGCGATCGACCGGCTCCACACCACCGCCGAGTCGCACCATCGGGTGATGGTGGTCGAGGTCATGGGCCGTCACGCCGGCTGGATCGCGCTCTACTCGGGGGTGGCCGGCGGCGCCGACGTGATCCTGATCCCCGAGCAGCCGTTCGACATCGACGAGGTCTGCCGCCTGATCAGCCGCCGCCATTCACGTGGGCGCACCTTCTCGATCGTCGTCGCCGCCGAAGGCGCTTTGCCGCAGGAGAAGACGATCGAGGTGGCGGACGGCGAGACCGACGAGTTCGGCCACGCCCGGCTGGGCGGGATCGGGCATCTGCTCGAGCAGGAGATCGAGCAGCGCATCGGCTTCGAAACGCGTGCCGTGGTCCTCGGGCATGTCCAGCGCGGCGGCACGCCGACGGCGTACGACCGCGTCCTCGCGACCCGTTTCGGCGTCGCTGCGGTCGATGCCGCGAGCGACGGCCGCTGGGGGATGATGCCGGCGCTGCGAGGCGCGAGGATCGAGCTCGTTCAGCTGTCCGAAGCGGTGGCCGAGCTGCGAACGGTCACGCCTGAGGAGTTCGAGTTTGCTGAAGCCTTCCTGGGCTAGTGCTTTCGCGCTGGCAGCGCTCGTCGTCGGGGGATGCGCGGCCGACTCGGGCGAGGTGGCAGACGACGCAGTGCTTCGTGTCTACGTCAGCTTGCCACTGAGCGGGCCCAGTGCCGCCGACGGCGAGGATGCAGCCGACGGCGCCGAGCTGGCGCTGGCGGACGCGGGCGGGGAGGCCGGGGGTCTCACGGTCGAGGCGGTCATTCTCGACGGCAGCGACGGCGAGCGCGGCTGGACCCCGCCGCGGGTAGCGGCGAACGCGCGCGAGGCGATCTCCGACTCGACCGCGATCGCCTACCTCGGAGAGTTCGAGTCGGGCGCCACGCGCGCGTCGCTGCCGATCACCAACGAGGCGCGGATGCTGCAGGTCTCGCCCGCCAGCGGCGCGAGCGACCTCGTCTCGGAGTTCGTTGACTCAGAGAAGGCGTCCGAGTTTCAGCCAGGCGGAGATCGAACGTTCGGACGGGTGATTCCGAGCGACGACGCGCAGGCTCGAGCCGCGGCGCGATGGACTGGCGAGCTCGACCGCCCCGTCGAGGTGATCGATGACGGGACGGCCTTCGGCGAAGGCATGGCGGCTCAGTTCATCGCCGAGGCGCAGTCGATCGGCCTCGAGATCGGGACGGCCGCATCGGCGTATTACGGCGGCTATGGAGATCGCGCGGGGCTGCGACGGATCGGGCTCGATATCCGTTTGCAAGGCGAGCCCGTGCTGATGGCCAGTGACGCGCTGCTCCCACCGTTCTCGAAGCTGCCGCCTTCGGCCGCGGCGCTGCTGACCTCCGCCGCTCTCGATCCGTCGCAGCTGCCGCCGTCAGGTCGGCAGTTCGTCGAGACCTTCGAGGCCGAGCGCGGCCGCTCACCCGGTCGCTACGCGGCTTACGGCTACGAAGCGATGGCGGTGATCCTCGACTCGATCGACCGCGCCTCCGATCCCGCTGATCGCTCCTCTGTGGCAGCGGCGTTCTTCGAAACCGCCGACCGCGACTCGATTCTCGGCACCTATTCGATTGACGAGGTCGGAAACACGACTTTGGGCCGGCTGAGCGGCTACGAGCTGCGCGACGGCCGGGCGCGAGTCGCCGCCGAGCTCTCTTCGCCGTAGGCCCGCCGGCTACGACCGCCTGTGGACTCGTGCGGCGACTCGCGGCTCAGCCGACGAGGTCGCGCAGTGCCGGCTCGATCTCGGGATAGCGAAACACGTAGCCGGCGTCGAGCGCACGCCTTGGCACGACCCGCATGCTGGCGACGATCTGCTCGGTCAGCTCAGAGCCACGTAGCGCCTCGATCGCGAACTTCGGCGCCGGCATGAACGACGGCCGTTTGACGGCAGTTCCGAGCGCCTTCGAGAACGCCCTGTTGGTGACCGGGTTGGGCGCGGTCGCGTTGTAGACGCCTCGCGCCTGTGGATTGTCGAGGGCCCACAACAAGAGCCCGATCTCGTCGTCGCGATGGATCCACGGCATGAACTGCGAGCCGCCTGCGAGCGGTCCGCCAACACCGAGCTTGAACGGCAGCATCAGCTGCTTGAGCAGGCCGCCGCCAGGATCGAGGACGAGGCCGGTGCGCATGATCGCGACGCGGACGCCCCCCTTCTCCGCTGCGTTGGCCTCCTTCTCCCAGTCGACGACGACCTGGGAGAGAAAATGATCGTCGGCCGGCGTCTCCTCATCGACGATCGCTTCGCCGCGGTCGCCGTAGTAGCCGGTCGCCGACTGGCTCACGAGGACGCCGGGGGTCGGCGTCGCGCCGAGCATGCCGTGTACGAGGTTCTTGGTCGCGCGGATGCGGCTGTCGCGAATCTGCTGCTTGGCCTCCTCGGTCAAGCGCTGGTTGATCTGCTCGCCGACGAGGTTGATGACCGCATCGACGCCGGCGAAGGCGGCTCCGGGCGGCCGCTCCGCGGCCGGATTCCAAGCATGCCAGGAGATCGTCGGATTGCTCTCGCGCGCACGCTGTGGATCACGGCTGAGGCCGACAACCTCGTCGCCGCGCGCGAGCATCGCATCGCATACCTGCGACCCGATCAGTCCCGTTGCACCCGTGATCAGTACGCGTTTCAAGGTTCCCGCCTTACTACCCGCGTCAGGGGCGCCTAGTCGAGGGTCGAGAACGTACCCGTCTCCTCAGAGACGCGCGCAATGCCGTCGCGGCGGGCTTCCTCGACCACCGCTTTCGCCACCGCGGGAGCCACGTCGCGGTCGAATACGGAGGGGATGATGTAGTCCTCGGAGAGGTCCTCCGCGGCGACGACGTCGGCGATTCCCTGGGCGGCGGCGAGCTTCATCTCCTCGGTGATCCGCGGCGCTCCGGCGTCGAGGGCGCCGCGGAAGATGCCTGGGAAGCAGAGCACGTTGTTGATCTGGTTCGGATAGTCCGACCGCCCCGTGGCCATGATCCGCACGTAGCGCTCGGCCTCCTCGGGCATCACCTCGGGGGTCGGGTTGGCCATCGCGAAGACGATTGCGTCGTCGTTCATCCGCTCGAGCGCCGAGGCTTCGATCAGGCCCGGCCCCGAGAGGCCAACGAAGAGGTCCATGCCCTCGATCACCTCGGCGGGGCTGCCGAGGCGACGCTCTGGGTTCGAGTTCTCCGAGTACCAGCGCTTGACGTCCGTCATCTGCTCGTAATCGTCGCGAGTGGTGCAGAGGGCGCCCTTGCGGTCGCAGCCGACGATGTTGCGGACGCCCGAGGCGAGCATCATCTTCGTCACCGCGACGCCCGCGGCGCCGAGGCCGAGTATGAGCACGTTGAGCTCGGAAATCGGCTTGCCGACGATCTTCAGGGCGTTGAACAGCGCCGCCATCGTCACCACCGCGGTGCCGTGCTGGTCGTCGTGGAACACGGGGATGTCGAGCTCCTCCTTCAACGTCTCCTCGATCTCGAAGCAGCGTGGAGCCGAGATGTCCTCGAGGTTGATGCCGCCGAACGTCGGTGCCATCAGGCGCACGGCCTCGATGATCTTGTCCGGATCGTTGGTGTCTAGGCAAATCGGGAAGGCGTCGATGTTGGCGAACTCCTTGAACAGCATCGCCTTGCCCTCCATCACCGGCATCGCCGCCTCGGGTCCGATGTCGCCGAGGCCGAGCACGGCGGAGCCGTCAGAGACGACCGCGACCGTGTTCTTCTTGATCGTGAAGTCGAAGGCCTTGTTGCGGTCGGCGTAGATCTCCATGCAGACCCGCGCGACGCCGGGCGTATAGGCCATCGAGAGGTCGTCGCGAGTCTTCAGTTGGTGCTTGTTGTGCTGCTCGATCTTGCCGCCGCGGTGCATCGCCAGGGTGCGGTCGACGTAGTCGAGCACGCGGGCGCCGCGGGTCGAGCCGATCGCTCGCAGGATCTCCTCCCAATGCTCCTGATCGCGAGCATCGATCGTGAACTCGCGCACTCGCTTGCCCTCACTACCGGCCCCCGGGACCAGGTCGACGCCCTGAAGTGCGCCACCGGCTTCCGCGATCGACGCCGTGAGCTTGCCCAGGGGCTCTGAGCGCGCATCGAGCTCGACGCGCACGATGACCGAGAACTGGGCGGATACGGAGGCCATGGGGCGGTGGCGGATTCTATGCGGGCGGGTCGTGGCGCTCGTCGTGGGTGGCTGACGAACGGCGATGAACGGCGGCAGTGAGGGAAAGGGAGTTCGTGGCTGGGGGGTCGCGAGGGCGGTGTGGCGGCTAATCGGTGGTGTGCACGCATATGTCGACACAGCCGATGCCGTTGTTGCGGGAATCGCGGCTGGGCAGCACGGTGTGATCTCGGTGGCCCAGATGCTCAGGGCTGGATTGACGCATGACGCGGTTCGATGGCGCGTGTCGCAGGGCCGGCTTCACCGCATCTACCACAGCGTCTACGCGGTCGGCCACGCCGGAATCACTGACAAGGGCCGATGGAAAGCCGCCACGCTCGCGCTCGGCGACAACGCCTACCTGAGCCACCGAAGTGCCGCCGAGCTCTGGGAGCTTCTGCCACTAACCGGATCCACTCCCTCACTGACTGTGGTCGGGACTTCCGGCCGCAGCAAACGTCCCGGGCTCCACACCGCTCGCGCACGCTCAAACGAGCCATGACCACCACCCGCGACGTCATCCCCGTGACCAACGTCGGCCGCACCCTTACCGACCTCGCCACCGTCGCCTCGCCGAAGCAGCTGCGCGTCGCGACCCGCCAAGCTGAGTTCCGCGGCTATCCGCTTGGCGAGGCCGTTTCCGACGGCATGGATAGCGACCTCGAGCGGCGATTCCTGGCGTTTTGTAGCCGTGGCGGGCTGCCCGAGCCGAAGCCGAACGTTCAGATCGGCCCCTATCGCGTCGACTTCCTCTGGCGAGACCACGGCTTTGTCGTCGAGGTCGACGATTGGAAATCGCATCGTGGCCGCCAGGCCTTCGAGGATGACCGTGCCCGCGACGCCTACCTCGCCGAACAAGGTCTGCGCGTGATCCGCTTCACCGATCGCCAGGTCCGCGACGATCCCGCCGCCGCCGCTGCCTCGCTCCATAAGATCATCACGTGTCCGCGAAGCCAACCACCAACGGCTCCGAGGAGCTCTTCCTGATCGACGGCAACTCACTCGCCTACCGCGCCTTCTTTGCCCTGCCGGAATCAATCGCTACCGCCGATGGAAGACCGACCAACGCGATCTACGGCTTCGCCTCGATGATGGCCAAGCTGCTGATCGATCATCACCCGCGGGCCGTGATCGTTGCCTGGGACAGGGGCTGGTCGGGCCGTGAAACGGTCTATGCCGAGTACAAGTCTCAGCGCAAGTCCCGCCCTGACCTGCTCAAGGAGCAGTGGCCGCACCTGGCGCCGCTGGCCGAGGCGTTCGGCTTCAAGAACGTCCACGTCGACGGCTATGAGGCCGACGATGTGATCGCAACGCTCGCCAACCGCGCTGCCGACGCCGGCATGCCGGTGATGATCGTCTCAGGCGACCGCGACGTCTACCAGCTCGTGCGCGATGGAATTCGGGTGATGACGACCTCGCGCGGCGTCACCGACACCAAGATCTACGACCATGACGGTGTCGTCGAGCGCTACGGCATCCCGCCGGAGCTCGTCACCGACTTCATCGGGCTCAAGGGCGACACCTCCGACAACATCCCGGGCGTTCCCGGAATCGGCGACAAGACCGCAGCTCAGCTGCTGCAGCAGTTCGGCTCGCTCGAGCGGGTGCTCGAGTCCGTGGACGAGATCTCCGGGGCGAAGCGAAAGCAGAACCTGACCGAGCACGCCGACGATGCGCGCATCTCCAAACAGCTGGCCACGATGGTCCTCGACGTCGATGTCCCGCTCGAGATAAGCGACGAGCTGCGCGAGCCGCCCGACCGGGCGAAGCTGCGTGACGTCGCCGCCGAGTTCGAGTTGCGTGTGGTGATCGAGCGCCTCGACGACGAATGGGAGGAACAGGTTCCTGGCCGCGCCGTCGACGAGACGATCGAGGTCGAGGCGCGGGAGGGGACGGTGGCGGAGCTTGCCGAGGGCGAGATCGCGCTCGCCGCGAGCGCCGAGCGCTTCGCCGCAACCGACGGGGCCGAGATCGTCGCCGGCGACCTGCCAGACCCGCTCGCCTTCGCGGCGGAGCTGAAGCAGCGGCCGCTGATCGCTCACGATGCCAAGGGACTCGGGGGAGGAGGCCGGACCGGCTTGCTCGCGACCGCCGGTCAGGGCGCCCTCGACCTCGCCCACGACACGATGGTCGCCGCCTACCTGATCGACCCAGCCCGCCGCTCCTACGTGCTCAACGAGCTCGCCGCCGACGCTGGGCTGGCCGCGGCGCCGGCGGGCGCCGACGATGGCCAGCTCTCGCTCGAGGGCGAGGAGGGGGATGCCGCCGGCGACCCCGCGGTCGACGCGCGCCTCGCCTGGGAGCTCGCCGCCCGCCAGCGCGAGCGCCTCGAGGAGTTCGGGGTCGAGCGCGTCCTGCACGAGGTAGAGATGCCGCTGATCGAGGTTTTGGCGGCGATGGAGCGCATCGGCCTCAAGCTGGATGTCGAGCGGCTGAGCGCGATCGGGGCGGGGATGGAGGAGCAGATCGAGACGCTGAAGGCGGAGATCTTCGAGCTCGCAGGGCGTGAGTTCACGATCGGCTCGCCGCAGCAGTTGGGCGAGGTCCTGTTCGTCGAGCTCGGCCTGACGAAGAAGCGCCGCGGCAAGACCGGTTTCTCCACCGATGCCCGCGTGCTCTCCCAGATCCGCGACGAGCACCCGATCATCGAGAAGGTCGAGCGCTGGCGCGAGCTGACGAAGCTCAAGAACACCTACCTCGATTCCCTACCCCTGCTGGTTGATCCCGAGACCGGCCGCATCCACACGACCTTCAACCAGGTCACCGCCGCGACGGGACGCCTCTCCAGCACGAATCCGAACCTGCAGAACATCCCGATCCGCTCCGATGTCGGGCGCCCGGTGCGCTCCTGCTTCATCGCCGAGCCAGGAATGCAGCTGCTCTCCTGCGACTACAACCAGGTCGAGCTGCGGGTGCTCGCTCATGTAGCCGACGAGGGCGTGCTGCGCGAGATCTTCGCCTCGGGCGAGGACGTCCATGCCGCCACCGCCGCCGGCATCATCGGCGC
>JBKJXG010000329.1:0-8039 GCA_046716525.1 Solirubrobacterales bacterium | reverse complement strand
CACTTCGACTTCGCCGCAGGTGAGGAGCCTCCATGGAGGTGGCAGATTGAGCGGCGATGACGGTCGTGTGGAGATTCATTCACGACTGTCGTGAACAGATCTCCACGCGGGCTACCAGCGGGCGTCGTGGTGCTCCATCACGCCGAAGGCCCGAGCGAGCTCGAGGTCGCCGGGCAGTGTGCCGGTGAAGGAGCCGAACGGCTGGCGGTAGCTGTACTCGACGAAAGCGCGCTTCTCCTGCTTTCGCCGCTAGCAGGTCGGGCTGAACTCGAGCCGGCCGCCGGCGAGGGCGATCGCGTCGAGGCCCTCGAAGCTGACTGGACCTGGCTCGGAAACCACGCCGTCGACCCAGATCGCGCGCTCGGAGTCCTGCGGCGGATCGTTGATACCCCTGACCAGGTTCCAGCCGACCTCGCGACCGTCGGTGGTGACGCCGACACCGGCCGACCAATCCCAGACCGTGTGATGGGGGTGATAGCCGCACGACTCGTCTTCGACGCCACGCGCCTCGATGCGGATTCGCCGTTCGCCGATGCGGACGTCGCAGGTGACCGGCACGACCCGCTTTCGCGTCCACACGTAGCCGTCGTCCTCGCCGGTGGGACAGACGCTTTCGGCCCACGCTCCTTCGCCGACGCGCAGGAACGCGCGAACTTGCTCGTCGCCTTCCTGCGACGCGGCCTCGATCCGCACCATCGCATCGCCATCGTCAGGTGCCCAATCGATGCGTCCCGAGTCCTCGTCGTCGGCTTTCTCGGTCCAGACCTCGCCGCGAGCTCCGGGCGCCAGCAGTCGCGTGCGCTCGCGCATCTCGCCCGACTCGCGATCCCAGACCGCCCAGAAGGTCTGGCCGACCGGGCCAACGCCGACGCGAGCGGCGCAAAGCAGGAGCTCATCGCTGAAAATTCCGAGATAGCGCCAGCGCTTGCGCCACGACCCGTTACGTCGAAGCGGGACCTTGCCCGGGGGAAGTGGCAGCTCGGGACGAGCGCCGCCCGGTCCTCGCCATGGCAACCCCTCGGACATCAGCAGCTACTCGATCTTGCAGATCGCGTCGCCGGCGTCGATCGCAGCGCCCTCGGAGACGTTGAGCTCGGTCACCTTGCCGGCGACGTGGGCCGTGATCTCGTTCTCCATCTTCATCGCCTCGATCACGCAGATGAGATCTCCCTCGGCGACCTCGGCGCCGTTGGCGACCGCGACCTTGAGCACCGTTCCCTGAAGTGGCGATGGCAACGAAGGACCGGTCGCACCGCCCCCCGACCCACTGGAGCGCTCGCGCTTGGGTGGGCGCTTGCCGCCTGCCACGGCGCCGGGCGACGCGGCGCCGATCACCTTGACCGCGTGCAGGCGCCCGTCGACTTCGACCGCGTAGGTGCGTTCGACGGGCTCCGCCTCGTCCTCACCCTCCGTTGTCTTGGGAGCTGTCTCCGGCGCGAGCGTCTTCAGCCACTTCTTGTCTTCAATGAGATCGCGGCACGTCTCCCCCTTTGCCCACTGCTCGGTCGCGAGGATTGCCTTGTGAAACGGGATCAGGGTGGTCAGCGGGGCGATCTCGTACTCGCCGAGCGCGCGCAGCATGCGTGACGTGGCCTGCTCGCGGTCGACGTCCCAGGTGATCAGCTTGGCCACCATCGGGTCGTAGAGCGGTGTGACCTCCGAGCCCGCCTCGAGTCCGGAGTCGACGCGCACGCCGGGGCCGGCAGGCTCGATGTAGTGGTCGATCTTGCCGGGAGCCGGGGCGAAGTTCTTGTGCGCGGCCTCGGCGTTGATCCGGCATTCGATCGCGTGGCCACGCATCTGCATCTCGTCCTGGTCGATCGAGAGCTCCTCGCCGGCGGCGATGCGAACCTGCTCGCGGACGATGTCGATGCCGGTGACCATCTCGGTCACGCAATGCTCGACCTGGACCCGGGTGTTCATCTCGAGAAAGAAGTACTCGTCGCCGACCTGCATGCCCTCGATCGTGCCCGCGCCGCGATAGTCAACGGCAAGAGCAGCGTCGGTGGCGATCTTTCCGATGCGCTCGCGCATCTCCTCGTCGACATGCGGGCCTGGGGCCTCCTCGATCAGTTTTTGGTGGCGACGCTGGATCGAGCAGTCGCGCTCACCGAGGTGGATGACGTTGCCGTGTGAATCGGCCAGCACCTGAACCTCGACGTGGCGTGGGTCCTCGAGATAGCGCTCGAGGTAGACGCGGTCGTCGGAGAAGAACTTCTCGCCCTCGCGGGCAGCGCCCTCGAAGGCTTCGGCGAGGTCGTCGGCACTCATCGCGACGCGAAAGCCCTTGCCACCACCACCACCGGCGGCCTTGCAGGCGACCGGATAGCCGATCTCCTTCGCCACCTTGGCGGCGGCCTTGGCGTCGGGCGAGGGCTCGGTCGAGCCTGGAACGATCGGCACACCGGCGTCCTGCATGATCTCGCGGGCGCGGGTCTTGGAGCCCATCGACTCGATCGCGCTCGCGGGCGGGCCGATGAAGACGATTCCAGCCTCCTCGAGGGCATTGGCGAAGGCGGCGTTCTCGGCGAGAAAGCCGTAACCGGGATGCACCGCGTCGGCTTCAGCCTTCTTTGCCACCTCGATGATCTTCTCGATCGAGAGGTAGCTCTCGGCCGGGACCGCCGGGCCGAGCAGATGGGCCTCATCGGCGAGGCGGACGAAGGGAGCTTCGCGGTCCGCCTCCGAATACACGCCAACCGATGCGATGCCCATCTCCTCGAGCGTGCGCATGACCCTGATCGCGATCTCTCCCCGGTTCGCGACCAGGACCTTCTCGAACATAGGCGCGGGAGGATAACCGGGGGCGATGCGGGCGGGTTGGACGCGAGAACCCGCTCAGCAGGTCTTGAACGAGGCTTCCCTTTGCCGGCTTCACCATTGCCTTCAGCTTCGTGATCACCTCACGTAACCATGACATCGTTTGGTGTTACATTGCCCCATGACACCAATGACCCAGACAACCGACACCTCCCCGGCCGGAGGGGCAGCGATCGGCGAGGTTCTGCTCGCCACGGGCGGCGCCGTTATCGCCACTCTCGCATTGCTCTATCTCGGCTGGGCCCACCGCAACGGGCGCACCAACAAGCTGCGCCGCGTCGCCGATTACGCCGCGCGCGACATGGGTCTGGCCTCTTGGGCGGCATTGCCGACGCTGCTCTCCGCCGGTGCCCTGATCGTCGCCGCACTCGGCATGTACTGGGACATCTCGCTGCACATCGACGACGGCCGCGACGCGGGGCCGCTCGCCAACCCCGCCCACTATCTGATCCTCTTCGGCCTCTTCGGCATCTTCGCCGCCGGTTTTCTCGCGATCGTGCTGCCCGAGAAGCGGCCCAGTCGCGGCGCCGTGCGCATCAGCGGCGACTGGTACGCGCCGCTCGGCGGCATCGCGATCATGGCCTCGTCGGCGTTCGCGCTGCTGGGCTTTCCGCTCGACGATGTCTGGCACCGCATCTTCGGCCAGGACGTCACCCTCTGGGGTCCGACGCACCTGATGTTGATCGGCGGCGCCGGACTTACCCTGATCGGCACCTGCATCCTCGTCGTCGAGGGACGTGTGCCGAACCCGGAAACGCGCACCTGGCGCCACCGGTTCGCCCACGGTCGCCGGCTGTATGCCTTCGGTGGCCTGCTGATCGGCCTCTCCACCTTCCAGGCCGAGTTCGACTTCGGCGTTCCACAGTTCAACCTCGTGCTCGAGCCGATCATGCTCGCCTTTGCCTCCGGCGTCGCCCTCGTCGGCGCACGGCTGTGGATCGGCCCGGGGGCCGCTGTCGGCGCCGTCCTCTTCTTCATCGTCCTACGCGGCTTGCTGGCGCTCACGGTCGGCCCGGTCCTCGGTGAGACCACCCCGCACTTTCCCGTCTATCTCGCCGAGGCGGCGTGCGTCGAGCTGCTGGCACTCTTCGTCTCAGCACGGCGTCCCTACGCGTTCGGCGCCCTCGCGGGAGCGTTGATCGGAACGGTCGGGTTCGCCGGGGAGTACGCCTGGTCACACATCTGGATGCCGATCCCCTGGCCGCAGAACCTGATCGCCGACGCCTGGCTTCCCGTTCTGATCGCAGCGATTGGCGCTGGGCTCGTCGGCGCCTACCTGGCGAGCGCGCTGTCGAGCGCCGAGCGTGCCACAGGCCTGACCCGCGACGACGTCCCGGCCCGAATGCCCTCGATCGCGCCCGCCGCAGCGGGGGTGGCGGCAATCGCCGCCGTGGTCGCGCTCAACATCGGTGGGCCTGCGACCGACGGCGCCCGCGCCAACGTCACCCTGACCGAGGTCACCGCGAGCCCGGCGCGCACGGTCGAAGCGACCGTCGAGATCGAGCCGCGGGCTGCGTTCGAGGACCCGCGCTGGATCACCGTCACCGCCTGGCAGGGAGGCGAGAAGCTTCATCTCGAGCACCTGGCCGAGGCCTCGCCGGGGGTCTACGAGACGGCGGAGCCGATTCCCGTCGACGGCACCTGGAAATCGATGATCCGCGTCCACGATGACGACGCCCTGCTCGCCCTGCCGATCTATCTGCCTGAGGACCGCGCGATCCCCGCCGAGGGCGTGCCCGCTCCGGCCGGAGCGGTGATCGAGCGCGACTTCGTCGACGAGACTCAGATCCTCCAGCGAGAACTCAAGGACGATGTGCCGGGCTGGCTGGCGATCGTCGCCTATCTCACCGTCGCAGCGATCGTGCTGGCGCTGATCGTGCTGCTCGGCTGGGTCCTGCGTCGTCTCGGAAGCGCCGGCGACGAGCCGCCCCGGGCCGAGCCGGCAAGCCGCAGCCTCGGCTCCCATGAGGCGACGGCATGAGCGCCCTCGACGTGCTTGCGCACACGGGCCACTGGCTCAGCACGATCGGCTTCGCCGCCGCGCCGCTGACGGTGATCGGCGGCATCGCGGCGATGATCCTGGTCGAACACCGCCGCTCCTAGAGCTGAGGAATGTTCGAGGCGAGATCAGGCCGGCGCGGCGCGGCGCCAAGCGCTTGCGATCGCCTCGACATGCCGCTCGTCGGTGCCACAGCAGCCGCCGAGCACGCTCAGGTTCGGAAGCTGGGATCTGAGCTCGGCATAGCGGGCGCCGAGGTCGGCGGGGTCGCCGTCGTCGAGCTCGGTCGTCTCGTCGAGCTCGGCGTGGCTCATCGTCGAGGCGTTCGCACGTAAACCGCGAATACGCCCTGCCCAGTTGGCGCCGGGGTCGAGCACGCGCTCGAAATGAGTCGGGTGGGCGCAGTTGATCATGTAGTAGGCGGGGGGCTCGCCGGCTTCAGAATCGACCTGCTCGATCGCCTCTGCCAGCGCCTGCCCGCTCGGCAGCCGACCGTCGGTCTCGACGGTTAACGAGATCACCGCGGGCAAGCCCGCGCCGGCTGCTGCGCGCGCGATCCCGATCGCCTCGTCGGCATAGGTCATCGTGATCCCGGTGACCAAGTCAGCCGCGGTCGCGGCGAAAGTCTTGATCTGGGTGGCGTGGTAGCGCTCGGCGTCCTGCGCCGCGAGCAGCTGGCTCGGCTGGTAGCCGTCGTCCTGCGGCCCGATGCAACCGCTGATCACGATCGGGCCTTCGAGCCTGCCTTGATGCTCAGCGCGCAGTTCTGCCAGCAACTCGATCGAGCTCCGGTTCAATGTCGCGAGCTGCTCGGGCGAGTAACCGAGCTCCTCGGCCCACCGCGGGCTTGCCCGCCAGGTGGCGCTCTCGAGCACGAAACCGGCATCGTGCTCAGCGGCCGATCGCAGGTACGGCTCGTAGTAGTGGCGCAGTGTCTCGCGGCCTTGCTCGTCGTCGAGCAGCGAAAAGGCGGCAAAGAGCGGCAGATCGATGCCGCGATGAAAGATCAGCGTCGTCTCGATGCCGCCGTCTGTGAGGAACAACCCTCCGTCGAGTTGGGGCAGCCGGTCAACTTGCATCGTCATCTCCGATCTCGAGACTCATCTCCAGCCCCGATCGCGTCGTCGCCGCGGCCAAAGGCATGTTCAGGCGGCTGCCTCGAGCTCCGAGCCGTCCATGCGGATCACCTGCTCGCGACCAGGCCCAACGCCGACGACGCTGATCGGCACGCCGGTGTGGTCGGAGATCGCGGCGAGATAGTCGCGTGCTTCGGGAGGCAGGTCGGAGGCGCTGCGGGCGGCGCTGAGGTCGTCGTCCCAGCCGGGCATGTCGTCGTACTCGGGTGTCGCCGAATGCAGGATCGACTGGTGGTAGGGGAAATGATCGAAGACGGCGCCTTCGCTGCCGCGGTACCGCGTCGCCAAGCGCAGTGTCTCGAGGCCGGAGAGCACATCGAGCTTGGTGATCGCAAGCGACGAGAGCCGGTTGAGCCGGGTCGCGTAGCGCAGCGCGACGATGTCGAGCCAGCCGCAGCGACGCGGGCGACCGGTGGTGGTGCCGAACTCATGGCCCTTCTCGCGCATCAGATCGGCGACCTCGTCGTCGAGCTCGGTGGGAAACGGGCCGGCGCCGACGCGCGTGGTGTAGGCCTTGCACACGCCCCAGACCTCGTCGATGTCTGTCGGCCCCACGCCGGCGCCGACGCATGCCGCACCGGCAACCGGGTTCGACGATGTAACGAAGGGATAGGTGCCGTGGTCGAGGTCGAGCAGGGCCGCCTGGGCGCCTTCGAAGAGAACAGTCTCGCCGCCGTCGAGCGCCTCCCAGCACAGCCGCGAGGTGTCGGCGATGTGGGGCTCGAGGCGATGACCGTGGCGCAGGTACTCCTCGGTCATCGTGTGCAGGTCGAGCTTCGGATCGCGCGCGAACGGCCGCAGCGCGTGCTGTTTGGGTTCGATCGCGGCAGCGATCTTCTTGCGCAGGATCTTGGCGTCGAGCAGGTCTTGGACGCGGATGCCCAAACGCGCCGACTTGTCGGCATAACAGGGACCGATGCCGCGTTTTGTGGTACCGATCTCGAGCTTGCCGAGCTTCGCCTCGCCGGCCGTGTCGAGCATCACGTGGTAGGGCATGATCAGGTGCGCGTTGGCCGACACCTTGAGCCCACTGACGTCGATGTGGCGCCGGCGCAGGCCGTCGAGCTCGCCGATCAGGACCTCGGGGTCGACGACGACGCCGTTGCCGATCACACACGTCTTGCCCCGATGCAAGATCCCGGAAGGGATCAGGTGGAACTTGAACGTCTCGCCGTCACGCACGATCGTGTGCCCCGCGTTGTTGCCGCCTTGAAAGCGCACGACCATGGCGGCGCGCTCAGCGAGCATGTCGACGATCTTGCCCTTGCCCTCATCACCCCATTGGGTCCCGATGATCACTACTCCCGGCATCGGCAGGGATTATGCGGATCGCGCAGGGCGAAGTGCCGCGAGCAGCCCCTCAGGCGACGCGGTAGCGCTGGTCCTCGCCGTAGAGCGGCAGCACCTCGCACGTCTCGACCAGCCGCGAGACCGTGCGCTCGCCGATCTGCTGCTCGAGCTCGTCGAGCTTGAGGTTGGTCGTGACGAGCATCGCGCGCCCAGTGGCGTAGCGCTCGTCGACGATCGAATACAGCTGCTCGAGTACCCAGTCACTGCGTTTCTCGGCCCCGAGGTCGTCGAGGTGCAGCAGGTCGACCGAGGTCAGGCGCTCGAAGAACGAGAGATAGGAGAGCTCGCCGGCGGCGGCGTCGTAGGTACGGCGGATGCGCGCGAGAAGGCGCGGCAGCGAGTAGATCGCGACCGAGCGTCCAGCCTCGATCGCCGACTTCGAGACAAGCATCGCCAGCGTCGTCTTGCCGGTGCCGACCGAGCCCTCGATCCACAGCCCGCGGCCCGCGGTGATGTTGTCGTCGATCGTCTCGATATAGGCGCGTACAGCGTCGATCGTTGCGCGCGTCTGCGGATGACGGGCCATGTCGGCGATCGGCGGGCGCTCGAAGCCGACTCCCTGGTACTTGGCCGGCAGTACCGAACGCACGCCGCTCATCCGGGCCTGCTGCATGCGACGTTCGCGGCATTCACATGGCGTCGCCGAGTCGTCTTCGTGAAAGACCCAGCCGCTGCCATCGCAGACCGCGAGCGGACAGGCCCGGGGAAGCATCTCGACGTTTGAGCTCAATTGT
>JBKJXG010000328.1:0-2556 GCA_046716525.1 Solirubrobacterales bacterium | reverse complement strand
GCGCTTTCTTGGACCACCTCCCCGACGGCTACGAGAAGTCCGCGCGCGCCGCAGCCGCGGGGATTCGCTTCTGCGGCCGACTCGAGCACGGCGAAGTTGCGACTCCAGTCTCGGCCTCGGACGCGCTCGTCTTTCCCAGCACGTTTCCGGAAGCGTTCGGGATGGTCGCGGCCGAGGCCGCTGCGGCCGCGACCCTGCCGGTGTCGGCGGCGCATTCGGGCGCAGCCGAGGTCACTCGCCAGCTCGCTCCCGGGTTGTCCGAGGGCCTCCGGGATCTGATCTCGTTCGAGCTCGACGACGCCGCCGTAGCCTCGATTGCAGCGTGCGTCAACGGCTGGCTGGCGCTCGACGCAGACCAGCGCGACGCTGCGGGACGCTCGTTGCGCGACACCGCAGATCGCCTCTGGAGCTGGCACGGGGTTGCCGAAACGGTGCTCAGCGCTGCAGCCGGGGAGCTGGAGATGCTGCCTCACCCAAGCTCGAATTAGTGCTGCTTGCTGCTAGCTGTTCGCTGGCTGCAGCCGCACCTTCACGATCAATAGAATCGCTCGCGGTGGCCCGTTCGACCCTAGTTCGCCTCTTCGGCGTGATGCTTGCGATCTCGGTCGTGAGCTCTGTCGTGATGCTGCAATTCGAGTGGAACGGACCGGCGGCATCGGAGGAGCGCAAGCCGATCGACGAGCTGCTCGACGTCATGATCGTGGTCTCGTGCTTCGTCTTCGCGGTTGTGATGACGATGTTCGGCTACGCGGTGTGGAAGTACCGCGCCAAGCCCGGCGACGAGTCCGACGGTGAGCCGATCCACGGCAACACCAAGCTCGAGATCGCCTGGACGGTGATCCCGACGATCATCGTCCTCTTCGGCGGCGTCTACTCGTGGATCGTGCTCGACGACATCGAGGCCAAGGCCGATGACCGCATGCCGCTGAAGGTGACTGCGCAGCAGTTCAAATGGACCTTCGAATACCCGGAGGCAGGTGGACTGCGGACCAACGAGCTGCACACTCCGGTCGATCGCCAGCTCGAGATCACCGTCGAGGCTCTCGACGTCCTGCATTCGTTCTGGGTCCCCGAGTGGGGGATCAAGCGCGACGCCGTTCCATCGGGCCCCGGTGGCGACGAGATCGACGACCAGTTCGTCGTCACGCCCAACGAGGAGGGCACGTACAGCCTCGTCTGCACCGAGCTCTGTGGCCTCGGGCACTCGACGATGAGGGCGACGGTCGTGGTCGAGTCCCAGGAGGAGTTCGAGCAGTGGATCGCAGAGCAGGAGCGAGAGCAGCCGCCGGTGGGTGGCTCGGAGGGCGAGGGCGGCGATTCGCCGCCCGGAAGCGGGTCATAGGCTTGACGGAGGTGGAGCAGCAGTGAGCGCAGCGTTGAGAAGGCCGGGGATGCCGCGAGCGGGTCTCGGCTTCCTGCTCGGATGCGGATTCGGCTTCGGGCTCGTCGTTGCGCTGCGCGCGATCTCCGGCCTGGAGATCTACCAGACCGAGCCCAACGGCTATCCGCACGTGATCGTTCCCGCGATCACCGGACCGCTCGGCTTCTTGATCGGACTCGGGTGCTTCAGATACTGGTTCCGCTGGGCCATGGGCAAGCCGACGATTCCAGACGATCACTCGGAGCACGGCGCGACCTCCTGGCGCGATTACTTCCGCTTCAACACCGATCACAAGGTGATCGGGATCCAGTACATCGTCACCACTTTCTTCTTCTTCCTCGTCGGCGGGCTGATCGCGATGATCATCCGTGCCGAGCTCGCCCAGCCGGGAACCCAGATCGTCGATCCGGGCGTCTACAACGGGCTCTTCTCGACGCACGCCGCGCTGATGATCTTCGTCTTCGTGATCCCGGTCTTCGCCGGTATCGCCAACTACGTCCTGCCGCTGATGATCGGCGCCCCCGACATGGCCTTTCCACGCCTCAACGCGCTCTCGTTCTGGATGCTGCCGATGGCTGGGCTGTTGTTCCTCACGAGCTTCCTGGTTCCCGGCGGCGCCTTCGACGCCGGCTGGACCGGCTACGCGCCCCTGTCCACGGGAGCGCCGTTGGGGCAGTCGTTCTTCAATCTCGGGGTGCAGTTCGCCGGCGCATCCTCGATCGCCACGGCGCTGAATTTCCTGGTCACGATCATCACCATGCGTGCGCCCGGAATGACCTTCTGGCGAATGCCGCTGTTGGTCTGGGCCAACCTCTCGACCTCGCTGCTCGTCGTCGCCGCGACCCCGTTCATCGCCGGTGTCCAGTTCATGGTCCTCTTCGACCGCGCCCTGGACACGAATTTCTTCCAGTCCGCGTTCGGCGGCGACGTGCTCGCCTATCAGCACATCTTCTGGTTCTACTCACACCCCGCCGTCTACATCATGATGCTGCCGGGCTTCGGGATCGTCTCCGAGGTGATCTCCACCCACGCCCGCAAACCAATCTTCGGCTACCGCCTGATGGCCCTGGCACTGATCGGGATCGTCGTCCTCTCCTACACGGTCTGGGCGCACCACATGTTCGTCTCGGGCATGTTCAGCTGGCTGCGCGTGCCGATGATGATCACGACCCTGC
>JBKJXG010000327.1:0-4039 GCA_046716525.1 Solirubrobacterales bacterium | reverse complement strand
AACCTCTGGCTCTATCCGAGCGAGGTCGACTACGCGCGCGAGCGACCGCTGGCCGATGCCTGGCACAACCTCGAGTCCAGCGTCCGCTCCACCGATGCCCACTGGTCGCTGCCCGAGCCGCTCACCTCCAGCGACGAGCCGCTGATCTATCTCAGCCTCGGCTCGCTCGGCTCCGCCGACGTCGAGCTGATGCGCAGCTTGATCGGCTCGCTCGCCGAAGCCCCGTACCGGGTGATCGTCTCGATGGGACCACAGCACTCCGAGCTCGAGCTGGCGCCGAACATGACCGGCGAGGAGTTCCTCCCCCAGGCCTCGATCCTGCCGCAGGTCGAGCTCGTAATCACCCACGGCGGCAACAACACGGTCACCGAGTGCCTTCACTTCGGCAAGCCGATGGTGCTGCTGCCGCTGTTCTGGGACCAATACGACAACGCCCAGCGGATCGACGAGACCGCCTTCGGAGCCCGGCTCGACACTTACACGCACGAAGCCGGCGAGCTGCACGACGCCATCGAGCGGCTGCTCGGCGACCAGCCACTGCGCGACCGCCTCAACGCCGTCGCACGGCGGCTGCAGGCCGCGCACGGGACCGAGCGCGCTGCCGACCTGGTCGAGTCCGTGGCAGCGGACCGATCGGCGGATGGCTAGTCGGTCCTAGGCGGCCGGCACGGTCGGGATCACGCCGCCGCGCTGGCCGGTGCTTCGGCGCAGCACCAGATAGGCCACGACCACCGCGACCAGCGTCAGCGCGAGGATCATCACCGCGGTCGCGTTGATGATCGGCGAGACCCCGAACCGCAGCGAGGAGAAGATCCGCAGCGGCAGCGTCGGCGAGCCGGCACCGGAGACGAAGAACGAGGTGATGAAATCATCGAACGAGAAGGTGAAGGCGAGCAGGCCGCCGGCCAAGATCGCCGGCGCCAGGCGTGGCAGGGTGACGCTCCGGAACGTCTTGAGGGGCCCGACCCCGAGATCGTAGGAGGCCTCCTCGAGGTCCTGACTCATGCCGATGAAACGGGCCCGGACAATCAGGGTGACGACCGAGATGTTGAATACGGCATGGGCGATCAGGACCGTCTGCAGGCCGAGGGGGACGCCTGCCTGGACGAAGAAGATCAGCGCCGAGATCCCGAACACGATCTCCGGGGTGACGAGGGTCATGTAGACGACCGCGTCGATCGGGGCGCGCACCCGCGGCCGCAGTCGCGACAGCGCGAGCGCCAGCGCGGTGCCGAGCACGCAGGCGACCGCCGCCGTGCCGACCGCAATCAAGACGCTGTTTCGAAGCGGTTCGGTGATCGTAGGGTCGCTGAGCGCCTCGCCGAACCACTTGGTCGAAAAGCCTTCCCAGTTGAGGACTTGGCGTCCGCTGTTGAAGGCAAGCACGACAACGACCACGATCGGCAGGTAGAGGAAGGCGTAGACGAACGCCGAGTAGATGCCGAAGGCGCGCCTAGCTCGCATGGCGCTGGCTCCGCGAGAGGAGGCGAACGTAGAGCACGACGACAACCGTCATCACGGCGATCACGACCATCGCCATCGCCGATCCGAAGGGCCAGTCCCTGGACTCGAGGAACTGCTGGCCGATGAGGTTGCCGATGTAGGTCGTCTTGTCGCCCCCCAGAATGACCGGGTTCAGATACTCGCCGAGCATCGGGATGAAGACGAGTAGCGACCCGGCGACGACGCCGGGGCCCGCAAGCGGCAGCGTGATCCGCCGAAACGCGGTCACCGGCCCGTCGCCGAGATCCTGGGCCGCCTCGACCAGCGACCAGTCCATCCGCTCCAGGGCCGCGTAGATAGGCAGCACCATCAGCGGCAGGTACGTGTAGACGACGCCGATGTAAACGGCCTTGGTGGTGTACAGGATTTCGGGGTTCTCGCCGGCGAGGTGCAGCCAGCGCAGCACGTCGAACGTCGCAAAGCCCGGGTCGAGCATGATCAGCCAGGCATAGGTGCGGATCAGCATGCTGGTCCAGAACGGGACGATGATCAGCAGGAGCAGCAGCGTCTTGTAGCGCGCCCACCTGGCGATGTAGTAGGCAAGCGGGAACCCGATCAGCAGGGTCACCAGGGTGCCGACCGCCGCGAGCTCGATCGTTCGCAGGAAGATCTCCCCGTAGATCGGGTCGATGAGGTCGGCGAAGTTCTCGAGGTTGAAGTTGTACGCGACCTCGGAGAAGCCGACGCGCTCGGAGACGCTGAACAGCGCCAGGATCCCCAGCGGCGCGAGGAAGAAGAGCGCGTACCAGGCGACGGCCGGAAGCGCCAGCCATCCGGGGTAGCGAGGCCCGCCCGCGCCCGCGGAGCGCTTCCGCGGACGCGGCCTCACGTCGCCAGGCTCAGCCGCCAATCTAGGCGGCCTTGAACTCGGTCCAGATTCGGTCGCGGAGCTTCGTGCCCTCCGCCGAGACGGTGTTGGGCTCGAGCTTTTCGAGGACCTCCGGGGGCGGGAAGACGTCCTCGTCGGCGAGCACCTTGTCGTCGATCACGCCGTCGAGCACCTCCCGCTTCAGCGGCGAGCCGTAGTACGTGTACTCCGTCTCGACGGCATTGTGCGCGGGGTCGAAGACGTAGTCGATCCACGCATATGCAGCAGCCGGGTTCTCGGCCCCGACCGGGATCGAGAAGGCGTCGACCCAGAACTCCCCACCCTCCTCGGCGATGACGTACTCGGCGGGGACCTCGGCGGCGACCGCGGCGCCGTCACCGTTCCAACCCAGCGCCATCGCGGTCTTGCCGTCGATCAGCGACTGCTTGTAGGTGGTCGAGGTGATCGCCTGGATGTGCGGCTTCAGCTCGATCAGCTCGTTCTTGACCTGATCGAGCTCTGCCTCGTCATCGGTGTTGTAGGAGTAGCCGAGCATCACGGCCGCCGAGCCGATCACCTCGGGAATCCCGTCGAGCACCATCACCTGGCCCGAGTACGGGCCCTTGGCCAGCTCGAAGAACTCCGCCCAGCTCGTCGGGTTCTCCTTGACCATGTCGCTGCGGTAGACGAACCCGGTCGTGCCCCAGTCCTTGGGCACCGAGAACTTGTCGTCGGGGTCGTAGGGAAGCCCCGTGAACTTCGGGTCGATGTTCTCGTCGACGTTCGGCATCTGTGAGCGGTCGAGCTCCTGGAGCAGATCGGACTCGGCCAGGATCTGGACCATGTAGCCGGTCGGCACGACCAGGTCGAAGCCGCGGGCGCCGGCCTGGAGTTTCGCCTGAAGCTCCTCGTTCGACTCGTAGAAGTCCTTCTTGACCTCGACATCGGTGTCGGCGGCGAACGACTTGTAGGTCTCAGGGTTTACGTAGTCGGCCCAGTTGTAATAGACGAGTGTGCCCTCGGCCGTCCCTCCTTCGGCCGTGCCGGCGGAGTCGCTGTCCGAGTCGCTGTCGGTCGAGCCCCCACAGGCGACGAGGAACGCGCTCGCGCCGGTGGCGGCGAGGAATCCGCGCCGGCTGTATTGCCGGTCGAGGACCAGCCTGGTGTAGTCGGTCACTTCTGTTCTCCTTTGTCGTGGCTGGCGAGGACGAGCGCCGCGTCGTCGGTCCAGCCGACCACGACCCGCTCGCCTTCGCGCAATGACTCTGCCTCTGCCTGTCCGCCCGCACGCTGATGTCTGATGAGCAAGTTCTGTCCGTCGCCGGACCGGACCACGAGTTGCGCGGCGGCACCGACGACCATCGTCGCGATCACCTCGCCGTCGAGCCACGTCCCCTGCCCCGTCCTCTCACGTGCCACCTGCATGCGCTCGGCACGCACCGCGAAGGTCTTGCCGTCGCGGCGGATCAGGTTGGTGTCGCCGATGAAGGAGGCGACGAACTCCGACGTCGGATAGTCGTAGATCTCGCCCGGCGTGCCGACCTGCTCGATCCTGCCCTCGTTCATCACCGCGACTCGGTCGGACATGGCAAGCGCCTCGTCCTGGTCGTGGGTGACATAGATGAAGGTCACGCCGACCTCCGACTGGATCCGCTTTAGCTCGATCTGAAGCTGCTTGCGGACGCTGAGATCGAGGGCGCCGAGGGGCTCGTCGAGCAGCAGCACCTT
>JBKJXG010000326.1:0-4406 GCA_046716525.1 Solirubrobacterales bacterium | reverse complement strand
GACGACGTCAGGTCGTGAGCGCCGCGCCGCGCCGACCGCGGCCGTCGTGAGCCGGGCGTACTTCGCCGGCCCCCCGCCTCGCTTGCTGATCGAAACCACCTCGACTTCGTGTCCGAGCGCTTGCAGCTCGCGAGTCACCGGCACGAGGAAGCTGCCGAGATCCGGGTTGGCCGGACTGGGCCACATCTGGGTCACGAGCAGGATGTGCATCTCGCCGGACTCTACGATTCGATCGCCGCCGTAGCTCAGTTGGCCTAGAGCAGCGGGTTTTTACCCCGTGTGTCGAGAGTTCGAATCTCTCCGGCGGCATTCCTGTAGTCCCGAACCTCGTCGAGCACGGTCAAGCCGCCGACCTCAACCAGTCCCTCCCCGAGCGGACGGGCGTGAATAACCGAGCCACGCCCTTGGCGGATCTCGATCTCGCGGCCGAGCTGGGAGACGAGCCGCATCGCCGCGGCGCCTGTTGCCTCGTCCTCTTCGATGCCCTCCTCGGGAGCGAAAACGCGTTCGCGGATCAGTCCGGCAGATTCGTCGAGCCACGCCCAGACGCCGACGTTGCCGTGATCGGCCGGCCGTCCCGGCAGCGCCTCGACCTCCGCCGCTGAAGCGACCTCGACGAACTCAAACCGTGGCGCCCACTCGGCTCGAGCCGTGATGAACGCGAGCTCGCTCTCGAAGCGCACGCCCACCTCTCCGGCCGGAGGCCGCAGGATCGGCGGCGCAGCGCCCTGCTCGCGCAGCAGCCACGCCGAACCGACGAGCGGGTGGCCGGCGAGCGGCAGCTCGACAGCCGGGGTGAAGATCCGCAGGTCGCCGCGCTCGATGTCGTCGAAGAAAACCGTCTCGGAAAATCTCAGGTCCTCGGCCACTGCCTGGCGTTCGTCGGCGCTGACCTCACCGCCGTCGAGAAAGACCCCGAGCTCGTTGCCCCCGCTGCGGTCGGGCGCACAGAAGACTCTCAGGACGTGCAGTTTGGTCGTTCTTGTCATCCCTGAAACCTGGTCCTGATGCGGGTTTGCGCCAATTAGCGAACTCTCAGCGTGCTCCAAGACACTCTCAGGGCGCCGGGGCATTCTCAACTCATCGACGAAGACAGTGGTCGCACACGGCGGCCGGACTGAAAATCAAACCAGGAGGCACAAAAGGGCGTTCAAGGCAATCTAGAGACCAACCTGAGGCTTTCCTGAGAGTTCTCTAATCGGGTCGATCGATCGTCAGTGGCGAAAATGACGCCGACCCGTGAACACCATGGTCACGCCGGCGTCGTCACAGGCGGCCACGACCTCAGCATCGCGCTTCGATCCGCCGCGCTGGAACACCGCCGTTGCCCCGGCGTCGATCGCCGCCAAAGGCCCGTCGGCGAAGGGAAAGAAGGCGTCGGAGGCGACTACCGAGCCTTCGAGCGGGCGCTCGCCGGCGAAGGCGTCCTGCGCTTTTTCGACCGCGATTCGAGTCGAGTCGACGCGGCTCATCTGGCCGGCGCCAATTCCCATTGTGGCGCCATCGCGAGCGAAGACGATCGCGTTGGAGCGCACGTGACGCGCCACCTTCCACGCGAACACCAGGTCCTCCCACTGTGCTTCGCTCGGTTGCCGCACGCTCGCCACGGTCATCGTCTCGCGCGTCTCGTCGGTGCGGTCGGCGTCCTGGGCGAGAACGCCACCGCGTACGCGCTTGATGTCGCGTTCGCGCGGTTCGTAGGGACCTGGTTCGCAGTCGAGGATCCGAATCGCCTCTTTTTGAGTGAGCACGTCGAGCGCGCCGGCATCGAACCCGGGCGCGAGCAAGACCTCGACGAACTGCTGATGGAGGCGCTCGGCGAGGTCTGCGGCAATCGGTCGGTTGAGGACGATTACGCCACCGAACGCGGAGATCGGATCACAGGCGAAGGCCTTCTCATAGGCGTCGCGCACGGTTTCTCCCGTCGCTGCTCCGCAGGGGTTGTTGTGCTTGACGATCACGCAGGCCGGCTCCGAGAACTCGTCGAGCAGCCGCCGAGCCGAATCGAGGTCGAGGACGTTGTTGAACGAGAGCGCCTTACCGTGGCGCTTGCTCACGCCTGAGAGCACGTGCTCTCGCGCCGGTGACTCGGCATACAGCGCGGCCTTCTGATGCGGGTTCTCGCCGTAGGAGAGGTCGAGGAGCTTCTCGTAGGACATCACGAAGTGGGTCGGAAAGACCTCGTAGCGCAATCCGAACCAGCGGCTGATCGCGGCATCGTAGGCGGCGGTGTGGGCGAAGGCCTCGTTGGCGAGCCAATGCCGGGTCTCGGCTGAGATCGCTCCGAGGTCGCCGATCTCGGCGAGCACCGCGTCGTAGCTTTCGGGCCTGACGATCACCGCGACGTCGCGATGGTTCTTGGCGGCAGCACGGATCATCGTCGGGCCGCCGATGTCGATGTTCTCGATTGCCTCCTGCTCGGTCACGCCCGAAACGGCGACCGTCTCTGAGAACGGGTAGAGGTTGACGCAGACGAGGTCGATCGGCTCGATCTGCTCGGCCTCGAGTGTCGCCATGTGCTCGGGGTCACCACGTCGGGCGAGCAGGGCGGCGTGAAGGCGCGGGTGAAGCGTCTTCACGCGTCCGTCGAGGATCTCGGCAGAGCCGGTGAACTCGGAGACGTCGGTGACCTCGACGCCGGCCTCGCGGATCGCCGCCGCGGTCCCGCCGGTTGAAAGGATCTCGACCTCGAGCTGGCGCAAGCCGCGAGCGAAGTCGACCACGGCTGTCTTGTCGGAGACCGAGATCAGCGCCCGGCGAACCCTGAGCCCGCCGCCCACGGGCGCGGCTCCGCCCTGATCGATGTCGGCCTCGACGCTCATCGACGCCAGTTTAGGTCGCGACCTCGATGCGGACAACGCGCGACCCCGGCTTTACGGAGACGCGGCCCGCGGCGATCATCGCGATCGCCCGCGGCAGCAGCGCATGCTCGGTCGAGTGAATTGCCGCTTCGAGCGCCTCGCGATCTCGCTCGGGCGGAATCGGCACCGCGCGCTGCAGGATGATCGGACCGGAGTCGATGCCCTCATCGACGTAATGGATCGTCACGCCGGTAACCGCGACTCCGTGCTCGAGGGCCTGCCCGATCGCGTCGAGCCCAGGGAACGACGGCAGCAATGCCGGGTGGACGTTGATGATGCGCAGCGCGAAACGTTCGATGAAACGGGTTGAGAGCAGCTGCATATAGCCGGCGAGGACGACGAGATCGACAGCCATCGTGCCGAGCCAGGTGGCGATCTCGAGGTCGCGTGTCTCGCGATCTGCGTGCTCTTCGATCGAGAAGGCCGCCGTTTCGATGTCCAGCGCCGCTGCCCGCTTCAGTGCCCCTGCCTCGGGCTTGTCGGACCCGACCGCGACGACCTCGATTCCGTCGTGACCGTGGAGCTGATCGAGGATCGCCTGAAGGTTGGTGCCGGAGCCGGAGGCGAGAACGGCGACGCGAAAGGTGTCGCTCACGCACTCAAGCCGCGCGGGCGGTCAGGGCGAGCTTGGGGAACTTGCCGCCGGTCGAGCGCAGCATTTCGCCGTCGATCAGCGCGTCGACCTCGCGCAGCAGCTCCTCGGCGCGCCAGTCGTTGAACTCGCCGTAGCCTGGCAGCTCGTCGTAGTCGTACTTGACGATCACCTTGCTGCGGCCGCCTCGCAGGATCTCAACGGTCCGCGTGCGGCCAACGCTCGGGTTCGCTTCGCGGACCACAGCGAGGTTCGCGCGCTCAACGGTGCCGCGGTCGCGGGGGCTGCCAGACAGGTGATCGGCTGCCGACGCACTGCGAGGACGAGCCTGCGCGACGGCGAGCGGTCCATCGCAAATGTCACAGCAGCGCGCTACGGGCGTCTCGGGTTCGGACCGATCGCCGAAGTGCCTGAGGATCGCCCGGCGCCGGCAGACCCCACCTTCGACGAAGCCCCAGACCTGGCGATACTGGCGCCAGCGATGGTTCTTTGCCTCCGGGTCGTCGACCTGGTTGATGAAGAAGACGTGCAGGCCCTTGTCGCGATTCTCAGCCAGCAGCACGCAGCGCGACGGTAGCCCGTCTCGCCCGCCGCGCCCTGCCTCCTGGTAGTAGGCCTCCAGCGACGACGGCACCACCTCGTGGATGACGGTCCGCACGTCAGCCTTGTCGACGCCCATGCCGAAGGCGTTGGTGGCGACGACTACCGGTGTCTCACCGGACATGAACGCGCGCTGCGACTCGGCGCGCGCGCCGCGCTCCATGCCCGCGTGATAGGCCGGGATCTGGTGGCCAAGCTCGCCGGAGAGCCAGCGCGCCGTCTCGTCGGTCTTCTTGCGCGTACCCGCGTAGACGATCGCCGGCAGCGCGTCAGCTTCGGACAACAGGGCCAGGGTCGCGGCCTGCTTGGCGCGGGCCGAACCGGTCGCGACGACGTCATAGGAGAGGTTGGGA
>JBKJXG010000325.1:0-4800 GCA_046716525.1 Solirubrobacterales bacterium | reverse complement strand
CACGCGAACTTCGTCGAGAACACCGGTGAGGCGAGCACCGCGGACGTGCTGGCGGTGCCCGCCGAAGGTCGCCGCCGTGTCCACCAGCGTTTAGGCGTCACGCTGGAGCCGGAGGTGCAGGTCTTGGGCGAGATCGAATGGCCCGCCGAGTGGCAGCTGGAGGAGCCGGGCGAGGGCTGACGAAACAGTTCCCGATGAGCCGATCTCGGGCAGCCAAGCCTGCCTCCAAGAGGCGCGCGACTTGGCGCTATCGCATCGCGCTCGCGGGGGTCTTGCTCGCGGTTCTCGGCGCCGGCTACGTCTTCTGGCTTCGGGACTCGTCGCTCGTGGCGGTTACCGATGTCGAGGTCGTCGGCGTCACCAGTGGCGATACCGAGACCATCATCGGCGAAATCACCCGCGCGTCGAAGTCGATGACGACGCTCAACGTGCAAACGCAGGAGATCGAGCGCACGGCCTCCCAATTCCCGACGATCGCGTCGGTGTCGGTTGACGCCAACTTCCCCCACGGCCTGCGGATCGAAGTCGACGAGCGACCCCCAGCGCTGCTTGTGAGCGCAGGGGAGCGAGAGGTGCCGGTGGCAGGGGACGGGACGCTGTTGACCGGCGTCGCCGTCGACCAGGAAGAGCTACCCGTGCTGGCGGTCGAAGAGATTCCCAGCGGCGGCTTGCTGGACGGCGAGCCGCTGCAACAGGCGCTCGTGATCGGAGCCACACCTGCAGAGCTGCATCCGCTGATCGAGGAGATCGAGATGAGCAAGGACTTCGGCATCGAGATCGTCTTGCGTGGAGGTGTTCCGGTTCGCTTCGGGACAGCGACGCGGGCAGCGGAGAAGTGGGACGCTGCGGCCGCGGTGCTCGCTGACCCCTCGCTCGACGCTCTCACCTACCTCGACGTACGCGTACCCGAGCGGCCCGCGGCCGGCGGCGCCGCCCAAGCGGTCGAATACGTCGAGCCTCCACTCTAGGTCTAGGCTTTAGCCATTTCGCAAACCCTCGAGTTCCAATCGAGACTTCGGCCCGTGCACGATCCCATGCGTGATCCGAGAACCTGCATTGACACATCGGTCTCGATCGCGTACCTTCGCCCTCACGTCTAGGCTGCACGAGTACGAAACACTCAAGCATTGCTTCAGTCTCGGACGCTCAAGCGTACGCAGACGTAGGGTCAACTTAGGACGGGAGATATGGTCGAGTCCAGCTATCTGGCAGTGATCAAGGTCGTCGGAGCGGGCGGCGGTGGCACCAACGCCGTCAGCCGCATGGTCGATGCGGGCCTCAAGGGCGTCGAGTTCATCGCCATCAACACCGATGTTCAAGCGCTGCAATCTTGCGAGGCCGACATCAAGCTCGCCGCCGGCCACAACCTGACCAAGGGGCTCGGCGCGGGCGCCAACCCCGACGTCGGCGCGGGCGCCGCGGCCGAATCGCGCGACGACATAAAAGAGGCGCTCAAGGGCGCCGACATGGTTTTCGTCACTGCCGGCGAGGGCGGTGGCACCGGTACGGGCGCGGCCCCGGTGATCGCCGAGATCGCCAAGGAGGAGATCGGCGCGCTCACGGTGGGCGTCGTCACCAAGCCGTTCGAGTTCGAGGGCGCGCGCCGCATGAAACAGGCGATGGACGGAATCGACAAGCTGCGGGCCAAGGTTGACACCCTGATCATCGTCCCGAACGAGAAGCTGCTGCAGGTCGTCGAACGGCGGACCTCGGTCCAGGAGGCCTTCCGCATGGCCGACGACATCCTGCGCCAGGGCGTTCAGGGCATCACCGATCTGATCACGACCCCTGGACAGATCAACCTCGACTTCGCCGACGTTCGCACGGTCATGTCCGACGCCGGTTCGGCGATGATGGGCATCGGCACCGCCGGGGGCGAGAATCGCGCCCAGGAGGCGGCAAAGATGGCGATCAACTCACCGCTGATGGAGGAGTCGATCGAGGGCGCAACCGGGATGCTGCTCAACTTCACCGGATCCGAGGACCTGAATCTGTTCGAGGTCAACGAAGCCGCCGACATCGTCGTCTCGACCGCAGACAAGTCGGCCAACATCATCTTCGGCACCGTGATCGACCGCACCCTCGGCGACGAGGTCCGGGTGACGGTTATCGCGACCGGCTTCGAGGGCCGGGAGACGTTGGCGCGCAAGCCGATGCAGCTGCGCGAGCGTAGTCGCCGCCGCCAGGTCGGCGGTCTCGGCGACCGCGAGCGTCGTGAGCTCCAGGTCTCCGACGACGACATCGACGTGCCGCCCTTCCTGCGCGACTCCTGATCGCGCAACTCCGCGCCGCTGGGTCGGTTAGAACCCACAAGCGAGGCGAGCAATCACCCCCTAGCCGAGGAAGACCAACGCATGAGAAAACTGAGCAACCTGCGCCCATCACCGGCCTTGATCGTCGCAATGGCGGCGCTCCTGGTCGCCATGTCAGGCGCCGCGATCGCGCTACCCGGTAAGGGCAGCGTCGGCAAGAACGACATCAAGAACGGCGCCGTGACGGCGAAGAAGATTGCCAGGGGAGCGATCGGCTCGAAGCAGATCAAGGGCAAGTCGATACGGGGGAACCGGATCAAGGACGGCGGGATCAAGGCCAAGCAGATCGCCGAGAAGACGATCACGGCGGAGCAGATCGAGGACGAGACGATCACCGGTACGCAGGTGGCCGCGGAGTCGATCTCGTCTCAGAACATCAGCGACTATGCCGTCATCTCGAGCCCGGAGGGGAGCGTCGTCAAGCTGACCGCGACCGAAGCTGCGACGACGGCCGCGGCGAGGACGGCGGCTGCCGAGACCGAGCTGTTCACGAGGGGCCAGATCCGGCTGACGGCCAAGTGCTTTCGCGATACGACGGCGAACCAGACCACCGCTGAGGTCTACGTCAAATCGACAGCCGGCGGCGCGATCTTCTCCAGCGACGAAGACCAAAAGCCCGGGGGCAACGCGGACACCGATTTCCTCAACCCGGACACGGCGGAGACCGCATCTCAGGCGCTGGTCGCGACGTCGGGCGCGGGGACACCCCCGGAGCTGCTCGACGGCTCGTTCAACGCCATCGGTGCCGACGGCACACACCTGATCGGCCAGCTGACGGCCGCGGCCAAGAACGGTGAGCTGACGGCAGGCAACGGCGCCTACGGCGACGGCAACGTCTGCCTCTTCGGCGGCGAGATCTCCGGCTGAAGCTCGGCCTATAGCCTGAGCGCCGTGGAATCCACCATGGCGCTCAGGCGTACGCCCCTCTACGAAGCCCATCGCGAGGCGGGCGCGAAGCTGATGCCGTTCGCCGGCTGGGAGATGCCGGTGCTCTATGAGGGTGTGGGCGCGGAACATCTCGCCGTGCGCTCGGGCTGCGGGGTCTTCGATGTCTCGCACATGGGCGAGATCGAGACCTCGGGACCGCAGGCGTTCGACCTGCTCCAGCGACTGCTCTCGAACGACGTCTCGAGGCTTGACGTCGGTGGTGCTCAGTACTCGGTGTTGTGCCGCGAGGACGGTGGCGTCCTCGACGACCTCTTCACCTATCGGCTGGGCGATCAGCACTACCTGACGGTCACCAACGCCTCCAATCACCAAACCGACCTCGAGTGGTTTCGCGAGCACTGCGGCGAGTACGACTGCGAGGTGGCGGATCGTCTCGAGCACTGGGCGATGCTCGCCGTACAGGGCCCCGATGCGCGGGCGATCGCCGGCGACCTGCTCACCGGCGAGCTGCCCAAGCGCATGACCACCGCGCGCCTCTCGCTGGCCGAGACGATCGCGGCAGATGGCGAGGCGCTGGTCTGCGGCACCGGCTACACCGGCGAGGACGGGGTCGAGATCCTGACCACGCCCGAGGTGGCACCGGGTCTTTGGCAGGCGCTGGTCGATGCGGGCGCCGTTCCCGCCGGCCTCGGCGCCCGCGACACACTGCGGCTCGAGGTCTGCTTTCACCTCTACGGCAACGACCTCTCGACCGATCGCAACCCGATCGAGGCCGGGCTCGGCTGGTGTTGCAAGGAGGAGACGGGGTTCATCGGCTCCGAGGCGATCGCTGATGCGCGGTCCAACGGCACCGCCGAGAAGCTGGCCGCGTTCGCGTTGACCGAGCGCGGCATCCCTCGCCAGGGCAACGAGGTGCGGGCGGGCGGCGACGTTGCAGGGGCGGTGACGAGCGGGACGATGTCCCCATCGCTGGGCCAGGGCATCGGCATGGCCTACGTTCGCGCCGATCTCGCCGAGCCCGGGACCGAGGTCGAGATCGACGTTCGCGGCAAGCGACGCGCGGCGCGCATAGAGTCCAAGCCGCTCTACGACCCCAACCAACAGGAGCGATGAACTTGGCGGACGAAAGCTATCCCGACGGACTCAAGTACCACCCCGAGCACGACTGGGCGAAGATCGAAGGCGACGAGGCGACCTTCGGCATCACCTGGTACGCCCAGGACGCGCTCGGCGAGGTCGTCTTCTACGAGCCGCCCGAGCCCGGGGCCGAGATCACCAAGGACAAGCCCTATGCCGAGGTCGAGTCGGTCAAGGCCGTCTCAGACGTGATCGCCCCGCTCTCCGGCGAGATCACCGCAGTCAACGAGGCGCTCGCGGATTCGCCCGAGAAGATCAACGAGGACGCCTACGGGGAGGGCTGGCTGGTCAAGGTCAAGCTCTCCGACACCTCGGAGGTCGATCAGCTGCTCGACGCCGCTGCCTACAAGGGGTTGCTCGCCGGCGACTGATTGCGGCGCCGGCTTTGACAACGGCCTCCCGAGGGACGAGGCTGGCGCAGTCAACGCAGGGGGGCGGAATCGGCACCGTCGAGTCCGTTGCC
>JBKJXG010000324.1:0-3877 GCA_046716525.1 Solirubrobacterales bacterium | reverse complement strand
GGCCCCGGGCTCGAGCGCGATGTCGGCGTTGGCAGCGACGATCCAGGGGGCGTCGGTGCGCTCGACGACGAGATTGACCGCAGCGCCATACCCGAGGTTCGCCGCCGGCTCGATCAATTCGGCCCAGGCGAAGCGGTCGCGCACCATCTCGACTGATCCGTCGCGAGAGCCGTTGTCGACAACCCAGACCGTGGCCCGGCCGTTCTCCACCTCGGCGACCATCGATTGCAGACAGATGGCGAGAAGCTCCCGGGTGTTGAAGGAAACGACAGCGATCGCGACCGCGGCCCCGGCCACGCTCACCCGGTGCCGTCCTCGACAGCGGCGACGAGCTCAGCCTCGACCCGCGCGTTGAACGCTGCGCCGCTGAACTTCGCCGCGGTGCGAGCTCCGTGGACGCGCAGGTGCCGGCGCAGGGCGTCGTCGTCGCCAAGGCGGCGAACCGCGGCGGCCAGGGCCGCAGGATCGTCGCTCGGCGAGAACAGCAGGCAGTTCTCCCCATCGCGCATGTACTCGCCCGAGCCGCCCACGCCGGTGGCGACAATGGGGCGCCCGACGGCCATCGCCTCCAGCGGCACCAACCCCCAGGGCTCCTCCCACAGCGACGGAAAGATCACGGCGTCGGCGGCGGCATAGACCTGAGCGAGGCGATCACGGCGCGGACGCTGGAACGCGACCCTGTCGCCGATGCCCATACGGGCGATCTCCCCCTCGAGCTCGCGGCGGTGGACTTCGTCGCCATGGCCGGCGATCACAAGCGTCGCCTCGGGCAGCTGAGCGACCGCGCGCACGGCATTCAGCACGCCCTTGCGGGGATCGATCCGCCCGACGTAGAGCAGCCGCGCCGACCAAGGCCCCGGCTCGAAGGCCGCAAACAGTTCGTTCTCGATCCCGCCGTGGGCGACCGGCGAGCGTTCGACCCGCAGGCCCGCGGCCACGGCTCGGCGGCGGGTCGTCTCACTGACGAACAGCCATCGCGCAGCGCCCTCGAGCTCGAGCCGCGCCGGCACCTGCCAGACCGTCTCGGCGAGGCCGGCGAGCGGTCCGAGCCGGCGCGCGGCACGATGGAACGCGTCGACCTCGGGCCCGTAGGTGAGCCAGTCATCGACGACCACCCCGACAGCGGGGATACGACGCCGCCGCGCCGTCTCCAGCAGCGCCATCGACATCCCGCCCATCGCCCACCAGCAGACGCACTGCGCTCCTCCCCGATGCTCGAGATGCCGAGCGAGCACCCGCTGGTTGTGGCGCTCCAGCGCCAACCGCTGACCCCGGCGGCGGTCGGGAAAAGCATGATCGCGCCAGTACCACTCGAGCTCGCGGTGAACGTCGGGGCCCTCGTCGATTGCCGGATCCGGTGCGGCGTTGCGGTGATCGGTGGTCAACACCGTGACCTCGTGGCCATGGGCGCGCAGGTGCTCGACCGACGAGCGCCACATGAGCTCGTATCCCCCGAGATGGTGCGGGGGGTACATGTTGCCGACCGTCAGCACTCGCACGTTCGACGAGCATACGCGCGTTGCCGACCGGCTAAAGCACCAAGCAGCGCGAGCGGATCGAGCCGGCGACGAGCGAGACGCACGTGACCCCATCGGCCACAGACTCGATCGCCGCGACCGCCGGCGCCCGCCGGCCCCAAGGCCGGGCTCCCGATCCGACCAGAGCGAGCCACGGCGCGGCCAGCACCTGGGCCAGCGGCGAACGCCGGCGAACGGCAAGCGCGGTGGCGCCAAGCGCGAGATCGAAGCTGGCCGTGCGCCGGTTGAGAAAGACGCCCGCGAACAGCAGCGTTCGGCGCAGCTCGGGCATCTTGCTCACGATCGACGGAAAGTAGACGCAACGCGCACGCTCGCCGACATGGGCGAGGGCGCCACGCCGAAAGACGGCGTGACTCACCGCTGCCTGCTCGCTGAAGCTCGAGCGAGCGCCCGATCGTCGCGCCCTCCAGCCGAACCACGCGTCCTCGGCCAGCGGCTTTCCGCTCCCCACCTCGAGCCAATCGTCGAATCCACCGATGCGCTCGAACACCTCCCGCGTGACGAACAGGCTTGCGCACTCGTAGAGGCCGGTTTCGGACGTGGCCCAGATCGTTCGGTCGAACGGCCCGGCGACGGCCGCGGGATCGGCTCGCACCAAGCCCTGCACGAGCTCGGCCTCGGCGAGCGCAGCGACGCCTGCCCGCAGCCAGCCACGGTCAGGAACGCAATCGGCATCGATGAAAGCGAGGGCCGCACCGTGGGCCGCGGCGACGCCGCGGTTTCGCGCCGGGCCCGGTCCGAGCCCAGCGCCGGTGACAACCGTGATCTCGAGCTCACTGGCCAGGGCGACTTCACGCGTTGCATCGGCCGAGCTGTCGTCGACGACGATCACCTCGAAGGCACCGTCGAAATCCTGCGCGGCGAGCCCGGCGAGCGTGGCGCCCAGCGTGTCCTCGGCGTCTCGGGCAGCGATGACGACGCTTGCGCCGGTCACTTCACGGCGATCACGGCTCACATCCGCTCTGGGGCGCTGACTCCGAGCAACCCAAGGGTCGTGGCGATCGTCTGCCCGGTCGCCAGGCAAAGGGCCAGGCGCGCTGCCTCGGCGCCCTTTTCTGGTGCACCGACCACCCGGCAGTCGCGGTAGAAGGCGTGGAAATCAGCAGCGGTCGCCATCGCAAACGCGCACAGGCGGTGCGGCGCGCGCCGCTCGGTCGCCGTCGCGATCTCCGCCGGAAGCTCGAGCAAACGGCGGACTAGGGCTCGCTCCGAGGCCTCTGCCGCAGCTGCGAGCGGAGCCTCCTGCGAGGCCGCTGCGATCAGCGGATGATCGCCGTCGCCACCGCCCTCGTCGGCTGCCTTGCGCAGGATGCTGGCGATACGCGCATGGGCATACTGGACGTAGTAGACGGGGTTGTCCTGCGATTCCGAGCGGGCGAGGTCGAGGTCGAGGTCGAAGGCGGTCTCGTGCCCGCGCTGGACCATGAAGAATCGCGCGGCGTCGACGCCGATGTCGTCGATCAGGGCGTCGAGCTCGACGAAGTCGCCCTTGCGCTTCGACATCCGTGCGCGCTGGCCGCCCTCGACGATGTTGACGAGCTGCATGATCGGCGCCTCGTAGCGCCCGCGCTCGATCCCGATCGCCTCGAGTCCGGCGATCATCCGCGGCACGTAGCCGTGATGGTCGGCGCCGACCGGCGTGATCATCAGCTCGGCTCCGCGGTGCACCTTGTCGCGGTGGTAGGCGATGTCTGCGGTGAAGTAGGTCGGTTCGCCGTTCTCCCGGATCAGGACGCGGTCCTTATCGTCACCGAAGTCAGTCGTACGCAGCCAAACGGCACCGTCGCTCTCATAGACGTGCCCGAGCCTGCGTAGCTCCGCCACCGCTTCTTCGACGAAGCCACGGTCATAGAGATCACGCTCCGACGACCAGGTGTCGAAACGAACCCGGAAGCGCTCGAGCGTGCTTTCGATCCGCGTCCGCATCGCCTCCGTACCGTCGCGCGCGAGCGCCTCCAGGTCGTCGGGCGAGTGACCGCTCGCCTCGAGCTCGGCGGCGAGCTCGGCCACGTACTCGCCCGTGTAGCCATCGGCCGGCGGCTCGTTACCGCGCATGCGCGCGGCGATCGACTGCGCGAAGAGCTGGATCTGGCTGCCGGCATCGTTGAGGTAGTACTCGCGCTCGACCGGATAGCCGCTGCGCTCGAACAAGCGCGCCAGCGAGTCGCCGTATGCGGCTCCACGAGCCGCCGCAACGGTGACCGGGCCGGTGGGGTTGGCGCTGACGAACTCGACCAGCACGCGCTCGCGCCGCTCGGCAGCGGTGTTCGCGGTCGCTTCGGCGGCCGCGAGCAGCCCCAGCGTGGCCTCACGGTGCCAGCGATCGGAGAGAAAGATGT
>JBKJXG010000323.1:0-12052 GCA_046716525.1 Solirubrobacterales bacterium | reverse complement strand
CCGCGATAGACGATCCGTGGCGCAGCTGTCATGCCGTCGCGGCGTCAGCCGGGTCCGGCGCCTTGGGATCCTTGAGGGTGACGAAGACGATCACGACGACGCCGAAAGTGATCGCGACATCAGCGAGGTTGAACGCCGGCCACAGCGGCGGATCGATGAAATCTGTGACCGTGCCGTCGCGGATGCGATCGGCGAGGTTTCCGAGCGCGCCCCCGGCCAGCAGCCCGATGCCGAGCCAGAGACCGGGGCGCGGCGCGTCGGAGGCAAACCAGCCCAGTACGAGCATCAAGGCAACGGCGGTGATCACGAGCACGAGGCCGTCGCCGCCCTCGTCGAGCAGGCCGAAGGCGATGCCGCTGTTGGTGACACGGGCGAGCTCGAAGCCGAACGCCAGGTCGATGCGCTCGCCCAGTGCCATCGAGGACACGATTGCGGCCTTCAGCACCTGGTCCGCAGCGACGACGACTCCGCATACGGCGAGCATCGCCAGCCATGCCCGGCGCCGCGGAGACCTCACCCGCGGATCAGATCGACGACGAGCCCACCGCCGATTGCCAGCACCAAGATCGCAACGATCGGGCTGATGTCGAACATCCCGAGCCGGGGAATGAAGCTGCGAAACAGGTTCAGGTAGGGATTCGTCGTGTCCTCGATGAAGCCGATCACGGCGCGCAGCGTCAGGTTGTAGGGCAGCGGGCGAAACTGCTGAATCCAGGAGAGCAACACGTTGAGGATGATCAGGATCGTGTAGACGTCGATCAGAGCGGCGACGTAATCGGCGATGTCGCCGCGGTTGACGGCCGCGAGCACGCTCATCCGCGCATCCGTTCCAACGACGCCTTGACCGCATCGGCAAAGCCCTCGGGGACCCCGGCGGCGTCAAGCGCGTCGAGCCCGGCCTCGGTGCTGCCGCCGGGAGAGGCGACCGCGTTGAGGACCTGCTGAGGCGACGCCTGGCGAAGCAGTGCGGCGGTGCTGGCGAAGGTCTCGACGATGAGCTCGTGGGTGAGGTCGTGATCGAGGCCCTCGCTGGCGACGGCCGCGGTCAGCGCCTCGACGACGAGGGCGACGTAGGCAGGCGTGCAACCCATGATCGCGGTGGCGGCGTCGATGCTGTCGTCGGCCAGCTCGACCAATGTGCCCAGCGAGCCGAGCAAGTCGAGCAGTTCGCGGCCCGCCTCGTCCTCCTGCTCACCGAGCGGGGCGTGGCAGATCACGGACTGGTGGATCTCGGCCGCAATCGTCGGCATGGTCCGAATCACTGGCCGATCGGGAAAATGTTCGCGCAGGCGCCCGAGCGAGGTTGCCCCGAGAACCGAGATCACCGGGAGCGCCGGCTCGGCCAGCTGGACGGCGACGTCGTCGAGGCCGTGGGGCTTGACGGCGAGCAGGATCGCGTCTGATCCGGCGGCGAGCTCAGCGAGCGAGCCGACCGCGGTCTCGTCGAGCTCCGCGGCGAGCTTCTGCGCCCGGCCGGAACCTGAGTCGGCGAACAGCATCTCCTCGGGACGGCGCTCGGCCGTAGCCCAGCCACGAGCCATCGCCGCAGCCATGCTCCCCGACCCCGCAAATCCAAGTCTCATAGCGCGAAGAGTATTGAGGGCGAAGCGCCAACCCGCACGCCCGGACGCTGAAGCAGCATGAAAGCGCTACTGAGCGGCGAGGTCCAAGGCGGGCTAGGAAGCAGGGAGCGTGGCGTGCGTTGCACGCGAGCGACCGATGACGCCGCCCGGCGCCGGACATCACCGCTCAGGACTGGTTGAAAAAGCCCTTTTCGATCAACCTTGCTTTTTCCTCTGCCGAGACCTCGACGTTGCGCGGAGTCAGGAGGAAGGTCTTCTCGGCGATCTTCTGCATGCCGCCGTCGAGCGCGTAGGTGAGACCGGAAGCGAAGTCGATCAGGCGCTTGGCGAGCTCGCCATCGGTCGCCTGCAGGTTGAGGATCACCGGAACGGCGTGCTTGAAGCGGTCGGCGACCTCCTGGGCGTCGTTGAAGCTCCCGGGCGTGACGAGGTGGACCTGGACATCGGCGCCGCCGTTGCCGACCGGTTCCAAGACACGCCTGGAGGGCGGCCGGTCGTCGGCGAAGATGTCGTCGATCTCATCGCGCGAGCGACGCCGTTCGGAGATCCGGCTGACGGTGGCCGAACGCTGCGGCGGCGGCTCGTACACCTGGCCGTGAGGCGAGGTATCGGGCTCGTAGACGTCCTGCTCGTGGTAGTGGGGATCCTCGGCCAGCCCGAAGTAAACGAGCGCTCGGTGCCATGTGTCTCTAAGTGCCATACGGTGCGGTGTTCGCTTCCCTGCTCGCTATTCCTTTACCCGCATTATGGAGCAATAAAGCCTGCGGCCGGCGGTTACCTGTACAGAGAGCTGCCGAGGCGGATGATCGTTGCGCCCTCGTCGACGGCGACCTCCCAGTCCTGGCTCGTGCCCATCGACAGGCGCCCGAGCCCGTGCTCGGCGGCGAGCTCGGCGAGACGGGAGAAGCTCGGCCGTGATGCTTCAGGGTCGTCGGTGAACGGCGGCATCGTCATCAGACCGCTGACGCGCACGGGCGAGCGGGCGATGAAGTCACCGAGGTGCTCAGGCGCGACGCCACCCTTGTTCGCTTCTCCGGCCAGATTGACCTCGACCAGGATCTCGGTCTGCGCGCTGCCGTGGCGCTCGAGCTGGTCGAGGACCGAATCTGTGGCGACCGAGTGAATCAGTCGCGCCAATCCCAGGATTCGCTTCAGCTTGCGGCTCTGGATGTTGCCGATGAAATCCCACTGAAAGCGGTCGCCGAAGCGCTCGTGCTTGGCCTCCATGTCCTGCAGGCGATTCTCGCCGACGAGTTCGATGCCGGCTTCAGCGAGCGCCTCCATCTCCTCGGCGAGCACGTACTTGCTCGCGGCGAGGATCTCGACGCCCGCGCCGCAGCGCTCGCGCACGCGTTCGAGGTTGCGACGCACGACAGCCGGGTCGATCCCCGTGATCGGCTCAGCCATCGGCGTCGATCCAAGCCACACCCGCTTGGCGGCCGGTCGTGCCCCGATCGCGACGGTGTGAGAAGAACAGGTCGCTCTCGCAGCATGTGCACAGATCCGAGCTTTCGACCAACTCGACCCCGGCCGCGGCGAGCAGGCGCCGCGCGATCTCGGGCAGATCGAGCATGCGGCCGGCGGCGATCTCGTCACCAAGATCGTCGAACTGCGCCGTCACCTCCGGCCCGACCTCGAAGCAGCACGGGCCGATTCCGGGACCGATGGCGGCGGCGGTGCCGCCAACCGCCTCGGCTCCACGCGAGACGATGCCGGCGGCCAGCCCGCGCCAGCCGCAATGCAGCATCGCCACGCCGTGCTCACCGCTGAGAGCTACGGGCAGGCAATCGGCAACCTGCACCAACGGGGTGAGCTCGGTCGAGGCGGTGACCTGACCGTCGGATTCGGGTGGGCCCGCCGTTGAATCCATGAACGGGTTCGGGTCCGGCGCCTGATCGCGCGCCAGGAGCTCGGCGCCGTGGACCTGATGGCCGAAGAGGAAGCCACCGGGCTCGCGGCCCAGCGAGTGCGCCAGGCGGCCGCGATTGGCGAGGACGGCGCCGGGCTCGTCGTCGGTGTAGAGCCCGAGGTTGAGACTGGCAAACGTGCCTTCGCTGACGCCCCCGATTCGAGTCGAGAACGCCGCGGTCGCCCGTGGCAACTTCGCCTCGAGCCATTTCACGCCATCGCGCTCGCGCCAATCCATCGCTCCCAGGCTAGAGAGCTAGTCAGCGTCGGCGGCATCGAGGGCCAGGCGCAGCTCGTCGTCGCGACCGGAGGTTTCGCCGTCGAGCTTGGCCCGCAGCGCAGCTTCGAGGCCACGGCCGATGGCCGGACCCTCGCTGACGCCTGCCGCAAGAAGGTCGGCCCCCGAGATCTCGAGCTGGACTCCTTCCCACTCCGAGATGTAGCGGTCGAGCCAAGCCGCACCGAGCACGCGCGCCAGCGCCAAATCGACCGGGCCAAAGCCGGCGGCGGCTGCAACCGCGGCCGAGGGGCTTTCCGGCTCGCCGGCCGCGAGCGCCAGGACCGGGGCGCTCGGCTCGCGCGAAGCGACGAGGACGAGCTCGTCCAGGCGCACGGTGTTCGTCCACGGTTTGATGCGCGCCAACTCGACGGCAGCGTCGATTCGCTCGCTCGCCCGGGGCTCGAGTGCGATCAGCCCCCACTCGTCGAGTAGCTCGAATGCCAGGCGCGGGTTCGATTCCGCCGCGAGGCGCAGCAGCTCCGCCTCGGCGCGGTCTTTGGAAACACTGCTGAGATCGGTCGCTTCGACCAGTTCGCGGGGGCGCGACTCGAGCTCGAGCCCGAGTCGCGCCGCGTAGCGAGCGGCCCGCAGCGCCCGTGTCGGGTCGTCGAGGAACGACGCCGAGTGCAGCACCCGAAGCATGTCCGCCCGCAGGTCCTCGACGCCTCCGTGCGGGTCGATCGCGACGCCCGGCTGATCGAGGGCCACGGCGATCGCGTTCACGGTGAAGTCGCGTCGCGCGAGATCGGCCTCGATCTCGCCGGCGGGCTCTACGTCGGGAAGAGCCCCGGGAGCCTCGTAGGACTCTGTTCGCGCGGCGGCAATGTTGATACGGCCGTGTGGGGACACGACCGTGACGGTGCCGAAGCGCTCGTGCCCGTGGGCCTCGCCTCCGAGCGCCTCGGCGAGCTCGATCGGATCGCCGATCGCGATCAGATCGAGGTCGAGCGGCTCGGCAGCGATGAGGACGTCGCGCACGGCTCCGCCGACCAGGTAGGCGGCCACGCCGGAGCTTGCGGCGGCTGCCCGTACCGCCGCAAGGCCTGGCAGCGACTCGATCCTCGCGGCGAGGTTGTCGAGGCTGATGTCGGGTGGCGGGCTCATTTTGACTTTCGCTCAGGTGCCTTCCCTACCATGACGGGCTTCCTCATGGCCCGCATAGCCGAGATCTGGCGCTCGTGGAGCAAGCGCAAGCGCCTGCTGGTCGCGGGCGGCGCCGGCCTTGCCGTGCTCGCAGCGGGTGGCGCGATCGCCTACTTCACCCTCGTCAAGCGCGATCAGGACGTCAGCTGTCCGCCGCCCTGCGAACTCGAGGCCGAGCAGACTCCGAAGCCCAAGGAAGTGGTGAAGACGGTCGATTGGCCGGTCTACGGATACGACGACCAGCGAACGCGTTACCTGCCGACGAAGCGCGTGAAGCCCCCCTTCGACGCCTCCGTCTGGAGCTTCGCGGCGGGCAAGCTGCTCGAGTTCTCGCCGATCGTCGCCGACGACTCCCTCTACTTCCAAGACATCGACTCGCTCTTCTACTCACTCGACGCCGACACCGGCAAGGTCCAGTGGAAGCAGATGATCGGCGCTCGTGGCGCCGCCTCCCCCGCCTATGTCCAGGGCAGGGTGATCGCGGTGACTCTGGAACCCGGAGAAGCAGTGGCGTTGCGCGCCCGCGACGGCAAGATCCTCTGGCGCCGGCCGCTCGGCGGTCGCAGCGAGACCTCGCCGGTGGTCGTCGGCGACAAGGTGATCGTCGGTGGCGAGGCAGGCAGCGTCTACGCCCTCGACATCGACTCGGGCAAGGTGCTGTGGCAAGTCCAAACCGACGGCGCGGTCAAGGGAGGGCTCGCGCTCGACGAAGGCGTGCTCTACGGCGGCAACTACGCCGGGCAGGTTTTTGCGATTCGCGCCTCCGACGGCTCCTACGTGTGGCAGTCGAGCACCCAGGGGCTGAGCTTCGGCCGCGGCGGGCCGGTCTACTCGACACCGGCCGTGGCCTTCGGGCGCGTCTTCTTGGGCAGCATCGACAACCGCGTTTACAGCTTCGACCAGGACAGCGGTGCGGTCGCCTGGAGTCATTCGACCGGCGATTGGGTCTACGCGGCTCCCGCTGTCGCCGACACACCGAAGACCGAGCCGACCGTGTACGTCGGCTCCAAAGATCAAACCTTCTACGCCCTCGACGCCGAGACCGGCGCGGTGCGCTG
Organism: Solirubrobacterales bacterium; assembly: GCA_046716525.1. Lineage (GTDB taxonomy): Bacteria > Actinomycetota > Thermoleophilia > Solirubrobacterales > 70-9 > WHSW01. The sequence continues at coordinate 6,080 of JBKJXG010000323.1, read as the reverse complement.
GTCGAAGCACATCGGCGGCGTCATCCTCGGCGCCGCCACGGTGCTCGGCGAGACGGTCTACGTCGCCGGCCTCGGGCCCAACGTCGGCACCTTCGGCTTCGACGTCAAGACGGGCAAGAACGTCTTCGAATCGGAGCTCGGTGAGTACAACCCGGTGATCTCAGATGGCGAGCGCATGTACCTCACGGGCGCTGCCGGAATCCGCGCCTTCGAACACGAGACGGCGGCCGAGCGGCGGCGTGACGCCGAGCGGCGGCGAAACGAGCGGGCGAAGAAGGCCGAGAAGGAGAAACGTCAGGCGGCTGCGCGAAGGGCGAAGAGTGAAGGCCAGGGTGCGGCCCAGCCGCAGGCCGGCGCGCGAGAACAAGAACGGCGCAAGGAGGGGAAGGGCAATCTGAAGTCGGGAGGGCCCTCTGACGGGAGCTAACCGGATAGCTCGACGAGTTCCTCTCGCTATTCGACAACAACTTGTCGAGACCCGCGTTTCAGGCAGCGCCAGGCACGGCACGAACCTCTATCCCCGCCTCTCTCATTGCCCGTTTCGCCTCAGCCACGCTGAACTTCCCGTAATGGAAGATCGACGCAGCGAGCACCGCCTCCGCCCCACCTTCGATCACTCCGGCGACCAGGTGCTTCAGCTCGCCTACCCCGCCGGAAGCGATTACCGGCACGGCCACCGCATCGGCGACCGCTCGCGTCAGCTCGAGGTCGTACCCCTTGGTCGTGCCGTCGCGATCCATGCTTGTCAGCAACACCTCCCCCGCACCGCGCTCGGTCGCCTCCCGCGCCCACGCCACGGCCTCGCGGCCCTCGACCAGCGTGCGCCCACCGTTGACGAAGACGTCGTAGTGGCTTCGCCGCGGCAGCCCCGGAGGCGAAGCCGAGGAAGTGGCGGCGATGTGTTTCTTGGCGTCGATGGCGACGACCACACACTGGGAGCCGAAGACCACCGCCAGCTCCGAGATCAGCTCGGGTCGAGCCAGGGCCGACGAGTTCACCGCGACCTTGTCGGCTCCGGCGTCGAGCACCGCTTGTGCATCCTCGACGGAGCGGATGCCGCCCCGATCGTGAACGGAATGAAGACGTTGTCGGCCGTTCGGCGAGCGAGCTCGGTGATCGTGTCGCGCTTTTGGTGCGATGCGGTGATGTCGAGGAAGATGAGCTCGTCGGCGCCCTCGGTGTCGTAGCGCTCAGCGAGTTCGACGGGGTCGCCGGCGTCGCGGATATCGACGAAATTGGTGCCCTTGACCACGCGTCCGGCGTCGACATCGAGGCAGGGGATCACACGCTTGAGTGCCATCGCAAGGTCCTGTCTACGGTTTGGCGCGCCCGCGCCCGCGAGCTGCGCCCCAGGCTCCCTGGGCAAACGCCGACGGCTCCAGCTTCTGCGCCAGGCGCAGCAGCTCATCGCGCTCGTTGGCGCTCAGGTTCGTCCGCGGGCGACCCCTGGACTTCGTGACGAGCTTTGCCAGCCTTCCACGCTCGCCGGACTCGAGCAAAGACAGATGGCGGCGTGCCAGCAGGGCAACCTGACCGATAGCGAAGACGCGAAGCCAGAACATTGCGATCAGGCTAGCGCCGCCTTCGCCTCGGCGACCGTGAACCGCTCCTCATAAAGGGCACGGCCGACGATGACGCCGGCGAGGGCCGGAAGCCCCAGCGCCGCCAGTTCGCGCAGATGTTCGAGTGAGCCGATTCCCCCCGAGTAGACGAGCTCGGCCTCACCCTTCGCGGCAGCCGCGGCGACATCGGCGAGTGCATCGATATTCGGGCCTTCGAGCGTGCCGTCGACCTCCACCGGTGTGAAGACGAAGCGCCTCACGCCGCGCTCCGTTAGCTCGGTGATCAACTCGGCGGCGGTCGTCGCGGTCTCGCGGGCCCAGCCCTCGACGGCGACGTGCCCGTCACGCGAGTCAGCCGAGACGACGATGCGATCGCCGTGGTCGGCCACGAGTCCCTCGACCAGCGCCGGATCCGACAACGCGGCTGTCCCGAGCACCGCCCGAGCGGCGCCGGCCGCCAGCACGGCAGCGACGTCGCCGGCTTGGCGCAGGCCGCCGCCGACCTGCACCGCGATGCCGGTCGCGTCGCAGATCCGGGCAACCTGCTCGATGTTGACCGGCGCGCCTTCGCGGGCGCCGTCGAGATCGACGATGTGGAGCGCCTCTGCGCCCTGCTCGACCCAGCGCCGGGCCGCATCGAGCGGGTCGGCATCGAAAACCGTCTCGTGCTCGTAGTCGCCGCGCAGCAGGCGCACCGCCTGGCCGCCACGAATATCCACCGCGGGATAGAGGATCACGCCGGGACCGAGGCGCAGATGCCGCTGAAGTTGGCGAGCAGCGACAGCCCCGCGGCGCTCGACTTCTCGGGGTGAAACTGGACGCCGTAGATCGGGGGGCGGGCGATCGCGCAGGCAAACCGCTCGCCGTGGACGGAGGTTCCGAGCAGAGCTTCGTCGTCCACCTTCTCCGCGACGAAGCTGTGCACGAAGTAAAACGGGGTCTCGTCGTCGATCCCCTCGCTGAGCTCGTTCTCGCGCTCCCACCGCACCGGCTCCCAGCCGATATGGGGAACCTTGCGCTCGGGCGCGTCGAGGCCACGCACCTGGCCAGCGAGAATCCCCAGCCCGGGCGCGCCACCGAGCTCAGTCGAGGACTCGAACAGGAGCTGAAAGCCGAGGCAGATGCCAAGTACCGGCGTTCCGGCGCCGAGGCGTTCTGCGATCAGTCGGTCCAACTCGAGCTCGGAGATTCGCTCGATCGCCTTCGCAAACGCCCCCACGCCCGGCAAGATCATGCCGTCGGCTTCGCGGGCGATGTCGTGGTCGGCCGTGATCACGGCCTCCGCGCCGACTCGCTCCACCGCTTTCTCGACCGACCTCAGGTTCCCCTTGCCGTAGTCGAGGATCGCCAAGCGCACCGGCGTCACGTCAAGGTTCCCTTCGTGCTCGGCACACCGGTTTCGTCGGGATCGATCGAGACGGCCACCCGCAGCGCCCGGGCGAAGGCCTTGAACGACGCCTCGATCAGGTGGTGGGCGTTGGATCCGTAACGAGTGCGGATGTGCAGGGTGAGCTTTGCGTTTGCGGCAACGGCGCGAAAGAACTCCTCTGCGAGCTCGGTGTCGAAGCCGGCGATCGCGACCGCCGGCAACTCGGACTCGTAGCGGCAAAGCGGACGGCCGGAGATGTCGATCGTGCACTCGCCCAGGGCCTCATCCATGGGCACAACTGCATGGCCGTAGCGGCGGATCCCGGCTCGATTGCCAAGCGCTTGGTCGAGCGCCTGACCGAAGGCGATGCCGATGTCCTCGACCGTGTGGTGAGCGCCCGTCTCGAGATCGCCCTCGGCCTCGACGCTCAGCGCCAGGTGGCCGTGGCGGCCAAGCAAATCCAGCATGTGGTCGAGAAACCCGACCCCGGTCGAGGCCTTGACCCCGTCGGCGTCGAGGCCGAGCTCGAGCACGACCTTGGTCTCGCTCGTCTCACGTTCGATCCTTGCCGTTCTTGCCATCGTTTCGGTCTCCGCTCGTTTCGCTCAGCCCGTGCGTGCCGTCGCCGATTCGCCGTGGACTGGAAATCCCTCGGCACGCGCCACCGCGTCGACGTGAGGGGCCAATTGTCCAGCCGCGGCGCTCGGAATGGAAACGATCGACGTGCGCCGCAGGAAAGCACCCGGGCCGAGCGGGCCGCCGAAGCGCGCCGCGCCGCCCGTCGGCAGGACGTGATTTGAGCCCGCGGCGTAGTCACCGAAGGCGGTCGCCGCCGCGGGGCCGACGAACACGCAACCCGCAACCCGGCCCCGCGCGGCCTCGTGGGCGGCTTCGAAGGCGAGCTCGAGGTGCTCGGGCGCATATGTGTCGGCGAGGCTGAGCGCGAGCTCGATCCCAGGCGCCAGGACCAAGGCCAGCGGAGCGTCGGACACGCTCGGGCGGTCCGGCGCCATCGCTTCCACCAGCTCACTAATGCGGTCGAGCAGGGCGGCGTCGGGCGAGACGACGACCAATGGGCTGTCGTCGCCGTGCTCGGCCTGGGCGAGCAGGTCGAGGGCGATCAGCCGCGGGTCGGCCGCGCCGTCGGCGACCACGAACAGCTCGCTCGGCCCCGCGAGTGCATCGATCCCTACGGCGCCCGACACCTGGCGTTTGGCCTCGGTGACGAAGCGGTTTCCGGGGCCTACGATGAGGTCGACCGCAGCGACCGACTCGGTGCCGTAGGCGAGGGCGGCGATCGCTTGCGCCCCGCCGAGCGAGTAGACCTCGTCCACCCCGGCCATCGCGCACGCGGCCAGGACCGCGTCGCCGGGCTTACCCGACGCGCCAGGCGGCGAGACGAGGCACACGCGCGCCGCGCCCGCTGCCCGCGCTGGCAGCGCGCACATGAGCACGCTCGACGGATACGCGGCGCTGCCACCGGGTGCGTAGATGCCGACCGAGCGCACGGGCGAGCTGACCACGCTCACACGCTGGCCTTGCTCGAGCTCGAGGTCGACCGGCGCCAGCGCCGCTTCTAGCTCGGCGGCCGCAACCTCGCCGATGTTTCGCGCTGCGAACGAGAGGCCTTCGCGTACGCCTGTCTCGAGCAGGGCCGGCGCGACCGCGATCGTCTCCCGGTCGACGGCAAGGCCGTTGCCCGGCGCCTCGCCGAACTCCGCCGCGATCTCGCGCAGGGCCGCATCGCCGCCCGAGCGCACACGGGCGAGGATCTCGGCTACCACCGCGCTCACATCCTCGGTCTCGGGCACCATCGAACGTAGGCGCGCAGCAAGCTCGCCGACGTTGGCTCCGCCGAGCTCGTGGCTCGTGATCCTCATCGGCTCAACTCCCGCAGGCGGGCGACGACGGGGTCGATCTCCGCCGCGCGCAACTTGTGCGAAACGCGGTTGGCAACCAAACGCGCCGAGCACTCAACGATCTCCTCGCGTACCTCGAGGTCGTTCTCGGCCAAGGTCCGGCCGGTATCGACGAGATCGACGATCGCGTCGGCGAGCCCGGTCAGGGGCGCGAGCTCAACCGATCCCTTGACCTCGACGATCTCGGTCTGGCGGCCGGTGGACTCGAAATGGCGCTCGGTGATGCGCGGGTACTTGGTCGCGATCCGGATTGCACCGAGGCGACGTTGGGACTCCCCCATGCTGTCATCGCCCGTGCGCGCCGCGACGACCATGCGGCACCGGCCGTAGCCCAGATCGAGCAGCTCGTAGACGGCGCGGTCCTGCTGTTCGAGCAGCACGTCCTTGCCCGTGATGCCGATGTCGGCCGCCCCCGCCTCGACGTAGGTGGGAACGTCGGAGGGGCGCATAGTCACCAGGCTCAGCGCCTCGGTCTCGAACACAAGTGAGCGCGAGTCGGTGCGCGCCTCGGTGGTGTCGACGTCGATGCGGTCGAGCAGGTCGAGGGTGCCCCCAAACAGGGCGCCGCGTGGCACCGCGAGCCTGAGCCGGCCCCCGCGACGAGCCGTTGTCGCGGCGAGGCCCGAAGCCATCATGGCGACGTCCCCTGCAGTCGTTCCTCCTCGGCTTGGGCGAGATGGACCCGCTCGAGAAAGAGGGCGAAGCCTGCGGCGGGCAGGGGGCTGCCGAAGCGCCCCATGAGCTCGTCGTAGCGCCCGCCACCGCCGAGGATGTGACCCAAGGCGGGGTCGTACACCTCGAGGATGGCGCCCGTGTAGTAGCCGAGATCGCGCAGCAGGCCGAGGTCGAGGCTGACACGATCGGCAACGCCGCGAGCGCTCAGTGCCTCGTACGTAGCGGCCAAGCGTTCGATCGCCCGCTCGGCGCCATCACCGCCGAGCTCACGAGCTGTGTCGAGCCCCTCGCGGCCGCCGCGCAGGCTCGGCAGCGCAATCAACGCCTCCTTCTGCTCTGCCTCCAGGTCGAGCGCCTCCACCTCAGCCTCGAGACCGACGAGATCGCGGGCGGCGAGTCGGGCAAGAATCGCGTCGGCTGCCTGCGCCGCAACGCCCGTCTCGGCCAGTGCTGGCGGTAGAGGTAGGCATCTCCGAGGCCGATGACCGCCCGGTTCAGACCGGCGGCATCGAGCGCTGCGCTCAGCACCTCGACGACCTCGGCGGTGCCCTCGGG
>JBKJXG010000322.1:0-2741 GCA_046716525.1 Solirubrobacterales bacterium | reverse complement strand
GGCGGTTGCCGCCGTGGACCGAGACGCAGGCCGCCTCGCCTGCCGCGTAGAGCCCGGGGATCTCGGTGGCGCCGTCGATGTCGGTCTTGATCCCGCCCATCGTGTAGTGGTTGCCGGGCTTGATGTGAATCGGCTCGCGGGTGATGTCGACGCCGGCGAAGTCGCGGCCGACGAGGACGATCTCGCGCAGCGCCTCGTGGATGCGCTTCTTCGGCACCACCGTGATGTCGAGCGCAACCGTGCCGTCGGCAAAGCCGCGTCCCTCGTTGATCTCGGTCTGCTCGGCGCGCGAGACTACGTCGCGCGACGCCAGCTCCATCTTGTTCGGCGCGTACTTCTCCATGAAGCGCTCGCCCTCGGCGTTGAGCAGGTGCGCGCCCTCGCCGCGGGCACCCTCGGTGATCAGAAAGCCCTTGCCCGCGAGCGTCGTCGGGTGGTACTGGATCATCTCCATGTCCATCAGCGGGGCGCCGACGCGGTAGGCCTGCGCGATGCCATCGCCGGTGCAGATCAAGGCATTGGTAGTCGGCTGCCAAACCTGGCCGTTGCCGCCGGTGGCAAGGATCACGTTCTTTGCCTCGAACAGCTCCATCGAGCCGTCGCGAACGTTTCGCAGCACGGCGCCGACGCAGTTGCCCGAGTCGTCCATCGCCAGCGAGGTCGTGAAGTACTCCTCGTAGCGCGAGACGGATTCGGAGTGCTTCATCAGCTGCTCGTAGAGCACGTGCATGATCGCCTGGCCGGTGATGTCGGCGACGTAGTAGGTGCGAGCCTGCGAGGCGCCGCCAAAGGCGCGGGTGCCGAGCTTGCCCTCCTCGTTGCGATGGAAGGGCACGCCGAGGTGCTCGAGGTGGAGGATCTCGTCGGGCGCCTCGCGACACATGATCGCGATCGCGTCCTGGTCGCCGAGGTAATCGGAGCCCTTGATCGTGTCGAAGGCGTGTGACTCCCACGAGTCGCCCTCTTGCAGGGCCGCGTTGATCCCGCCCTGAGCGGCGTTGGAGTGCGACCGCACCGGGTGGACCTTGGAGACGATCCCCACGCTGACGCCGGTTTCGGCGGCGGCCAGAGCTGCGCGCTGTCCGGCGAGTCCAGCGCCGATCACCAATACGTCATGACGAGGCATCTGAGATTGACTCTAGTGAAAGGCGTCAGTCGCGCTTGCCGCGGCCGTAGAGGAACTGCACCGAGCGCCGGATCAGGTTCGAGATCCGCGCCCGGTAGGGGAACATGTGGATCTCCTTGTTCATCGCGAAGCGGGTTGTGACCACGGTTTGCTGTCGGGTGTACTTGCGGATTCCGCCGGCTCCGTGGCGCGTGCCCAGCCCGGATTCCTTCCAGCCGCCCATCGGCAGTTCGAGCGCGACGTAGTTGATGCAGGCGTCGTTGATGCAGCAGACGCCGGCCTCGATCCGGCGCGCGATCTGCTTGCCGCGGTCGAGGTCCTTGGTCCACACCGACGACTGCAAGCCGAAGGGCGAGTCGTTGGCCAGGCGCACCGCCTCGTCCACGTCTGAGACCTTCATCACCGGCAGCGTTGGCCCGAAGGTCTCCTCGGTCATGCAGCTCATCGAGTGGTCGACGTCGACGAGCAGCGTCGGTTCGAAGAAGTCGCCGGCACCCTGCTTGCGCTTGCCGCCGACGAGCACGCGGGCACCCTTTTCGACCGCGTCGGCTACGTGGGCCTCGACGATGTCGCCCTGGTCGGGCGAGGTGATCGCTCCCACCTCGACGGTACCCGGATCGGTGGAGACGCCCTGGCGCAGCTCACGCATCTTCGCTTCCACCTTGGCGACGAACTCGTCATAGACGGGAGCTTCGGCGTATACGCGCTCGATCGAAATGCAGGTCTGGCCGGCGTTTTGCATCGAGTAGTAGACGGCGGCGTTGGCGGCGCGCTCGAGGTTGGCATCGGCGAGCACGATCATCGGGTCCTTGCCGCCGAGCTCGAGGCTGACCGGCGTCACCGTCTTGCCCGCCTGCTGCATCACCTGCTTTCCGACTTCGGTCGAGCCGGTGAACATGACCACGTCGACGGCGTCGATCAAGGCGCTGCCGATCGAACCTCCTGGCCCCACCACCACCTGAAAGACATCGTCGGGCAGGCCGCACTCGAGCAGCCCCTCGCGCATCAGCTGCGAAGTCAGCGGCGTCAGGCTGGCGGGCTTGAGCACGACGGCGTTGCCGGCCGCGAGCGCCGGGATGCAGTCGCCGAAGGAGTTGGTCAGCGGGTAGTTCCAGGGGCCGATGACGCCGACGACGCCCGCCGGCGCGTAGCGAACGACCAGCTGGCGACCGAGCACGAACGGGTTCGAGGTCGAGACCTTCTCGTCGGCGAGGTAGCGCGGCGCCTGCTTGGCCCAGAAGCCGAAGCCCGCCGAGGCGTAGGAGACCTCGGCCAGAATCGCGTCCTCGTAGGTCTTGCCGGTCTCCGAGACGATCTTCCGCGCGATCCGGTCGGCGTTGTCGGTCGTCCATTTCTGGGCCCGGCGAAGGATCCGGCCGCGGCCCTCGAAGCCGAGCTGCTTCCAGGCGACCTGCGCGGCGCGAGCGCGCTCGACGACTGCTGCGACCTCGTCGGGCCTCTGCTGGGCGACACTGCCGACGACCTCGCCGGTGGCAGGATTTCGCACCTCCAGCAACTCTGGCGCTTTGCCGTTGGTCTGGGGCGGGGTAGCGGCTTGGGTCTCAGTCATCGCTCGATCGTATCCCCTCTCTGCGCCGGCGGTCAGGCGCGAGAG
>JBKJXG010000321.1:0-4838 GCA_046716525.1 Solirubrobacterales bacterium | reverse complement strand
AGCCCGAAGAGACTGTCGGCTCCAGGCCCGCCGATCAGCAGGTTCGCCGCCGTGCTCCCGGTGAGCGAGTCGGCGCCGCGTCCCCCCCTTAGGTTCTCGACGTTCGTGCGCACGTTGTCTCGCGTCGTCAGCGGACCCGGGCCGACGAAGTCCTCGACCGAGCCGCCAACGTACGCGAAGTTTTACACCCTCACCCTTACCCGCAGGCCGGCCTTGCGGCTCGCGTAGGTGGCGAAGTCGGCGCCGTCACCGCCGGTGAACACGTCTGCGCTGTTGCCGCCGTCGAGGGTGTCGTCGCCGAGGCCGCCGTCGAGGGTGTCGGCCTGGGAGCCGCCGCGCAGCGTGTCGTTGCCGCCGCCGCCGGTGAGCGTGTTCGCGAGCGTGCTGCCGATCAGCGTATCGCCGCTTTGGGTGCCGCGCAGGTTCTCGACATCGAGCTCGACGTTGTCGCGTGCACCGCCGCTGTTCTCGTCGTCGGTGCTGCCGTCGTTGGCGCCGCCTGCGCCGATGTCGATCGTTACCGCAGCGGTCCGCGGCGCCAGCAGCTGTCCGGGGCCGGGTGAGATCGCCGTGTAGGAGCCGGTGTCGACTCCGGCGAACCCGGTCAGCTGGTCGGCCCCGTTGAGCCCCTCCAGCACGTTGTTGTCGTTGTCGCCGATCAGGAAGTCGTCGTGCGCGCCGCCAACCAGGTTCTCGACGTCGCCCTGCACATCGTCACCCTCGGGAGACGAGAGACGCCCGTCGTTCGGGCCGTCGCCGATGCTGGCCGTGATCCCCTCGATCCGATTGAAATAGGTCGCGGTATCGGTGCCGGGTCCGCCGCTGAACACGCTTGCACCACCGACGGCCATCAACTCGTCGTTGCCGCCGTTGCCCTGAACCAGGTCGTCGTCGTTGGTCTGCGCCCAGATCGTGTCGTTTCCGGCGCCGCCGATAAGGCGCTCGACGTCAGTGCGGATGTTGTCGCGCTGCCCGAAGGCGCCGTCGTCGTCGTTACCGCTGAAGGGCCCATTGCCGCTGTAGACACCGACCGCCGCCGTGCGGTTGGCATAGGTAGCCGCGTCCGAGCCGAGACCCCCGTTGAGGTCGTCGCCGCCGAAGTCGCCGTCGAGCGTGTCGTCGCCATCACCGCCGTTGAGCGTGTCGTTTCCGGTCCCGCCGTTGAGCGTGTCGTTGTGGGTGCCGCCGGTGATGTTGTCGTTCTCGCTCAGCCCGCGAAGCACGTCGATTCCGCTTCTACCGTCAAGCGTGTCGACGCCGGTCTGACCGTTGATCGTGTCCGGGCCCCGTGTGCCAGTCAGCTGGTCGTCGCCAGGGCCGCCGTTCAGGACCGCAAAGTTTCGGACTCGGAAGGACGGCAGGAAAGAAACCGTGTCGCCGAGGTTGCCGGCGTTGACGTTGACCGTCGGGTCCGTCGACCCGTCGCAGCTCACCGTGACGCTGTCCAGCTCTTGGCAGTTGGGGTCGGCGGTTGTCGCTCCCGCGAGGTCCTGAATGAGGATCGCCCCGAAGGCGTCTTGCTCGAACGTGATCTGGTTGGTCTCGCCGTCGCCTGCGTTGACGTTGAGGTCACCGTCGAGCATGTCCACCGTCGAGGCCTGTGCGCCGGCCGCCAGCATCAGCATCAGCACCGCCGACGCGAGTCCGCTCCCGCCAATTCGCATCATGGGTAAACGCTATCCCCAGCCCGACAAATGTCAAGTGGGCGGCATCTCGCCTGGCACGCCTCGGTTGCGCGAGGACTCTGCCTGCGGGACCGGACGCCCAGTCAGGCCGGTTCCTCGCCGAGCCAGGTCTGGCACATGGTGCCGCGCTCGTGCACGGAGACGACGAGCAGCGGCACGTCGGCGATGTTGCGGAAGCCGTGTGGTGTCTCGGGCGGCACGACCAGCATCTGCTCGGGCTCGAGCTCGACCACCTCGTCGCCCAGCGTCCATCGGCCCCGCGCTTCGAGCAGCAAGAACGTCTCGGCGTAGGGGTGAACATGGAGCTCGACCGCACGCTCGGGCGGCGTGCGTGTGACGAAGACCGGGATGTCCACTCCCGCGCGTCGGTGACCTTCGAACAGCGCGGCGGTCGGGCTCACGGCCAGCTCCGAGAGCTTGAGGACAACGGCCTCCGCATGCTCCGCGGACAACTCGTCGCCGGTGCTCGCCATCGGTATCTCAGCGTTCGGCTGAGCCAAGGCGCTCGCCCTCTATGAGACTCTCGGTCACGCGCTCGTCGGCCACCATGCGTGCGTCGAGAAGCGGGTTCAGGATGCCGCGAAGCACCGACGCGACACGCCACCAGCGGGGCCGGATGATGCGCGGCGCACGGCGTTCGATGCCGTCGACGATGGCGGTTCCGGCGACCGCCGGGTGCAACCTCCGCGTCATGAACTCGGGAAAGATCTCTTGGAAGCTGTCGCCGACCGGGTCGCTGAACGCCTCGCGCACCATCTCGGTGTCGATGAAGCCGAAGTAGGCGACGCTGGCGCTGGCGCCGTGGATCGAGAGCTCGGCCCGAAGCGCTCGCCCGAGCTGCTCGACGCCCGCCTTGCTCATCGCGTAAGGGGCCGCCATCGTCCCGTTGACGAAGGCGTAGACCGAGGCGACGACGACGACGTGGCCACGGCGCTCGACGATCTGCGCCAGCGCCGGCTGGACGGTGCGCCAGACGCCGAGCAGATCGACCTCGATCGTGCGCTCGAAGGCGTCGCTGTCGACAACCGTCATCGGCCGCGGGGGCGGTGCGATGCCGGCGTTGGCGACGACGATGTCGAGCCCGCCGAAGCGCTCCACCACCGCATCGACCGTGGTGCGCATCGCGGCGGCATCGGTGACATCGGCGACGAGCCCGATCGCGCGCTCACCGAGCGTCTGCGCAGCCGCTTCGGTCGCCGCGGGGTCGAGGTCGACCAGAGCCACCGTGGCGCCACGGTCGCGTAGGCGGCGGGCCGTCTCATAGCCGATGCCGCGCGCAGCGCCGGTGACGAGCGCGACCTTGGCGGAGACTGGATAGGAAGCGGCCATCGCCGCAGCCTATTGCGCCGCACACTCAGCGGCTGCCGCTGCGAACCATCTCGACCACCGAGTCGGGCGCCGGTTTGGACAAGCGGTTCAAGTGCGTTGCGCCGGCGGTCCAAGGCCATCGTTGCGAGAATCGCGTCATGCGTGTGCTTGCGATCTGCCAACAGCGCGACGCCGGCGCCGGCGTCTTCGCCGAGGCGACACTGGCCGCGGGCGCGACGCTCGACGAGTGGTTCATCGCCGAAACCGCGGCGCCCCCGGCGGATCCATTGAGCTACGACGCGGTGATCAGCTTCGGCGGTGCGATGCACCCCGACCAAGACTCAGAGCATCCCTGGATGGCCGCCGAGAAGACGCTGCTGAACGAGCTTCTGGCGCACGAGGTGCCGCTGCTCGGGGTCTGTCTCGGCGCTCAGCTCTTGGTCGCCGCTGCGGGTGGCGAGGTCAGGCGGGCTTCGACGCCCGAGATCGGCTGGTATCAGGTCGAGCTCACCGCGCAAGGCACCGCCGATCCGCTGCTTGGCGCGCTGGCACCCGGCTTCGAGGCGTTTCACTGGCACAGCTATGAGTGCCTGCCGCCGCCCGGGGCCGCCACGCTTGCGCGCAACGCGGTTTGTGCGCAGGCCTACCGGATTGGCACGAACGCCTACGGGATCCAGTTTCACGCCGAGGTCTCCGCCTCCGACGCCGCGCTTTGGATCGACGACTACCACACCGATCCCGACGCGATCCGCATCGGCCTCAACCGGCAGGCGATCCACGCTGCGACGAGCGAGCGCATCAGCGCCTGGAACCAGCTCGGCCGCGAGCTCTGCGGCCGCTTCCTCGAGGTCGCGAGTCGTCGCTCGCAACCGACCGCCAGCTCGGCATCCGCGGCGCATTCCTGGAAGCTCAGGAAGAAGGCGAATTAGCACCGCCGCGGTGCATCAGCCGGCCTCCGTCACTCGACGAGCTTCAGCTTCACGTTTGACCATCGGACGATGACGACGCGAACCTCGGCGAACAGCGCTTGTACGCGCGGCTCGCCGACGTTGAGCGTCACGCCTACACCTCAGCCTCGAAAGCGAGGGGTTCGTCGCCGAGCTTGCCGGCCGGTACCGCCGCGGTGGCCCGTCTGCCGGCGAGCTATTCCACCACAACCGCCTCGCCGAGGACCTCGCACTTCGCACCGTCGATCGTGAGCCTGAAGGCCCCGCTCACTATCGCCGTGGCGACCCCTCCATCGGCGCGGTCGATCTGGAAGATCACCCGCTCGGTGGCGAGCTCGTTCGCGAGGTCCTTGGCCGGCGTGGGGACCGTCTCATCGTCGAGGCCGAGGAACTCGAAATCGGGATCTGGGGCCCCGTGGTCGGTGAATACGGACGGCGTCCCCGGGTTCGTACTCTGGAACCAGAACTTCATCTCGCCGTCGGGGGGGGCGAAGCCCGCATTCAAGCAGCTGTACTCCACCCTTCCGAAGCCGGGCACGCTGACAGCAAAGCAGGATTCGCAGTTGCCGAAAATGTGTTCGTGCTTCCGGTAGATGTGCCCGTTCTCCGCTTGGACGAAGCCTGTCGAGTCGAGGCCGTCAAGCGTGGCGGCGTCGCCTTTGGCGAGGCTCGCCTCGTCGATGTCGAGGCCGGTGAGGGTGTTGTCGAGCACGTCGGCGCTTCGCACCTCGCCGTTGACGATCTTGCTCGAGTTGACCGAGTCGGCTTTGAGGTCAGTGAGCGCGACGTTGGCGTCCCTGATGTCCTCCGTCTTCACCTCGCCGTCGATGATGTCGGCGGAGCCGACCTGGTTCTGGCCGGGGAGTCCTCCGTCGACCGCGTAGGCGGTGCCGCTGAG
>JBKJXG010000320.1:0-4302 GCA_046716525.1 Solirubrobacterales bacterium | reverse complement strand
GGTCAAGACCAATGCGCCGATCGCCGCCCGGCTCGGCGTCGGCGAGGATTGGATCGTCGCCCGGACCGGGGTCCGCGAACGGCGGGTCGCCTCACCCGATCAGGGCGTCGTCGATCTCGCCGCGATTGCCGCGGCGCGTTCGCTCGAAGCGGCCGCGGTTGCGGCCGCGGACATTGATCTCGTGCTCGTCGCCACGATGAGCCACGATCAACTCTCTCCCGCTGCCGCACCGCTGGTCGCCGAGCGGATCGGCGCCCGGCGTGCCGGTGCGATCGACCTCGATGCCGCCTGTGCGGGCTTCGTATCGGCGATCGCACTCGGCGCCTCGCAAATCGAGAGCGCGCGAGCGACCACTGTGCTCGTGATCGGTGCCGACCTCATGCATCGTCTTCTCGACCATGACGACCGTGCCACCGCGGCTCTGTTTGGTGACGGTGCCGGGGCTGTGCTGCTGAGGGCGAGCGAGGGAGAGAGCCGAATCGGCCCCGTCGTGCTCGGTGCCGACGGCGCGCGCGCCGGCCTCATCACCGTCTCCCGCGCCGAGGCCCTGATCCGAATGAAGGGACCAGACACCTTTCGCCAAGCAGTCGATCGTCTTTGCTAATCCTCCCTGGCCGCGGCAGCGGCGGCCGACAGTTCGCTCGACGAAATCGACGTCTTCGTCTATCACCAGGCCAACAAGCGGATCCTCGAGGCGGTCGCGGAGCGCCTCGGCCTCGATCGCAGCCGAGTCGTCGACTGCATCGCCCGGTACGGCAACACGTCCGCGGCAACTGTGCCGATTGCCTTGGCCGATGCCCGCGACTCCGGGCTGCTCAGAAACGGCTCGCGGGTGTTGATGGCGGCGTTCGGCGGCGGGCTTGCGTGGGCGGCGACCGTCGCACAGTGGGGGTTCGAGGGCAGTGACCTTGATCTGGTCGACGGGGGTGACGGCAATGGCCCGTGAAGGCTGTGCGATCGTCACCGGCTCGGCCCGCGGCATCGGCGCCGCGATCGCCACGAGGCTCGCGGGCGAGGGCTGGCCGGTCGTCGTCAACTACCGAAGCGACGCCGACTCGGCGGCCGAGTGCGTGCGGCGGATCGAGCAGGCCGACGGCCGCGCGCTTGCGGCGCCGGCCGACGTCACGCAGCCCGAACAGGTCGACGAGTTGTTCGGCCGGGCCGAGGAGGCATTCGGCCCGGCGATGGTGCTCGTCAACAACGCCGGGATGCGCATCGACGGGCTCGCGCCTCAGCTCGACGCCGAGTCGTGGGCGTCGGTGCTCGACACGAATCTCTCAGCCGCTTTCCACACGACGAGACGGGCGCTGCGGCCGATGCTTCGCGGCCGCTTCGGGCGCATCGTCAACATCGCCTCGATCGTCGGCCCGAGGGCCAACGCCGGCCAGTCGAACTACGCCGCCTCTAAGGCAGGGCTGATCGGCATGACCAAGACCGTTGCGGTCGAGGTGGCGCGGCGCGGGATCACCGTGAACGCCGTTGCTCCGGGCCTCGTCGAGACCAAGCTCAGCGAGGGAATCGGCAACGGACTCGCCGAGAAGATCCCGGCGCGCCGGCCAGGGACGCCCGAGGAGGGCGCGGCGTGCGTGGGGTTCCTCGCCTCCGAGGAGGCGGCGTACGTGACCGGGACCGTGCTCACCGTCGATGGCGGACTCAGCGCATGACAAATCAAACGAAAGGAGCGATTTGAGATGGCAACTCAAGAAGTGACGACTGAAGCAGTGGAGAAAGTGATCTTCGACGGCATCGAGGAGATCGGTGCGGAGGGCGAGGTCAGACGTGAGGCGACCTTCGAGAGCCTCGACATCGACTCGCTGGATCTGATCGAGGTCGCGCAGATCGTCGAGGACGAATTCGGCGTCGAGCTCGACGGCGACTCGGTCAAGGACGTGAAGACGGTCGGCGACGTGATCGACCTGGTGGTGGCGCGCGCCGGATGAGTGCTGCTGGGGACAACGGGGGCGGGCGGCGGCGCGCCGTGATCACCGGGGTCGGTGCCGTGACCCCGCTCGGCGTCGGCGTCGAGCCGCTGATCGAGCGCTGGATCGTGGGCGAGTCGGGGATCGTCGATGGCGTCGGGCGCTGCTCGGATTTCGAGGCGGGCGAGCACCTGACGCGAAAGGAAACACGCCGTCAGGACCGCTTCACCCAGCTTGCCGTGGTCGCCGCCGAAGAGGCGCTCGTCAACGCCGAGTGGGAAAGCGCGCCGCCGTACTCAGCCGAGCGTGTGGGCTGTGTTATCGGGACCGGGATCGGCGGACTCGGTTCGCTCGAGGAACAGCATTCGGTCTTACTGGACAAGGGCCCGAAGGCGGTCTCGCCGCTCGCGGTACCGCTGCTGATGGGCAACGCGGCCGCCGCTGCGGTGGCGATGCGGCGAGGCCTGCGCGGCCAGTCGTTCGGCGTGATGTCGGCGTGCGCTGCCGGTGCGCATGCGATTGGTCAGGCGCTGCGGATGATCGAGTCGGGCGACGCGGATGCGGTCGTCACCGGCGGCTCCGAGGCGGCGCTGACGGGGATCGCGAGCGCTGCGTTCGCGGCGATGGGAGCGACGTCCGAGAGTGGGCTCTCGCGACCATTCGATGCCCGGCGAGACGGGTTCGTCATGGGTGAGGGAGCCGGCGTGCTGGTCTTGGAGGAGGCCGGTTGCGCCGAAGCGCGTGGTGCGCCTGTCCTCGGCGAGCTGCTCGGCTACGCCTCGACCTCGGACGCTCACCACCTCACCGCACCCGAACCTTCCGGCCGTGACGCCGCGCGCGCCATCGGCCTGGCGCTCGCCGACGCTGCCCTCGCCGCCGACGACGTCGACTACGTCAATGCCCACGGCACCTCGACGCCGCTCAACGACCGCGCCGAGACCGAGGCGATCAAGCTGGCGCTCGGCGAGGTGGCCGGCGATCTCCCGGTCTCGTCGACGAAGTCGGTGATCGGTCATCTGCTTGGTGCCGCCGGGGCGGTCGAGGCGATCGCCACGGTCGAGGCGCTTCGACGTCAGGTCGCGCCGCCAACGGTCGGCTGGGCGCAGCGCGACCCCGAGCTCGATCTCGATTACGTGCCCGAGCGGGCGCGACCGCTCGAGCGCCGAGCCAACGGCAATGGGGGCGCGCGGCTGGTTGCGATCTCGAACTCGTTCGGCTTCGGTGGCCACAACGCCGTCCTCTGCTTGTGCGGATGACAGCGCTCGCCGCCACGCAGGCTCCACCGCGAGCGACCGCTGCACCCGAGCTCAGCCTTCCGGCGCACCGGCTCGAGCTGCTCTGCGACCGCGGCAGCTTCGCTCCGCTTCGCAGTGGCGTCGTCTCACCAAGTCTCGGCGATCGCGCCGGTGCGGGCGACGGGGTCCTCGCCGGGGCAGGGACGGTCGATGGCCGGCCGCTGTTCTGTTACGCCCAGGACCCGACCTTTCTCGGCGGCTCACTCGGTGCCGCTCACGCCGATTCGATCCTCCACGTGATGCGCCTGGCCGGCGAGGCCGGCACGCCGGTCGTGGGCTTCGTCGAGTCGGGTGGCGCGCGACTGCAAGAGGGCCATGCCGCGCTCGCGGGCTATGGACGGATCTTCCGCGCCAGCGTCGAGCTCGCCGACCGTGTTCCGCAGATCTCGGTCGTCACCGGGGTCTCCGCCGGCGGCGGCGCCTACTCGCCCGCGCTGACCGACTTCGTTGTGATGACCGAAAGCGCGCGCATGTTCCTCACCGGGCCGCGCGTAGTCGAGGCGGCACTCGGCGAGCGCGTCTCGATGGAGGATCTCGGTGGGCCGGGCGTGCACTCGCAAAACGGCGTCTGCCAGCTCGTCGTCGGGTCCGATGCCGAAGCCGCCGCCGTCGCCCGCCAGCTTCTCGGCATGCTGCCTGAAAGCATCGGGACAGCGCCGCGGCGGGCGCAGCCGGTGCCCGAAGGAGGCGAGGATCCGGCGGCGGCGGTCCCCGACGACCCGCGCTGCGTCTACGACGTCCGCGATCCGGCCCGGGCGATCGTCGACGGCGGCGAGTTGCTCGAGCTCTGCTCAGGCTGGGCGCGAAACATGGTCACCGCGTTTGCGCGGATCGACGGGCGGCCCGTCGGGCTGATCGCCAACCAGCCACGCTACCTCGGCGGGGTGATCGATGCCCCGGCGGCGGAGAAGGCGGCGCTCTTCGTCAACTCCTGCGCACGCTTCGGCTTGCCGCTCGTGGTCTTGGTCGACACACCCGGTTTCATGCCCGGTGAGCGCCAGGAGCGAGGTGGCGTGATCCGCCACGGCGCTGCACTGCTTCGCGCCTTCGCCGCCGCCCGAGTGCCGAAGCTGACGGTGGTGCTGCGC
>JBKJXG010000319.1:0-4696 GCA_046716525.1 Solirubrobacterales bacterium | reverse complement strand
CGCCGGCTGTCAGGCGCAGCATCTCGTCGCCCTCGGGCAGGAGCTCGGTGACTCGGCAGCGGCTGCGATTGCCTCCGCGGCCGAGACCGCGCAAACCGCCGCGAGTGCCGCCGCCTCCGAGTGAGCAACACGCCCGCACCGCGCCCCGCTGCAGAGTCGACCTCGAACCTGATTCGCTGGATGGGGGTACAAGACGCCAACAACGCCGGCTTCGTCCACGGCGGCGTCGTGATGAAGACCTGCGACGAGGCCGCCGCGATCGCGGCGATTCGCCACAGCGGCTGTCGCGTCGTCACCGCCGGGGTCGATCGCATGGTGTTCACCAAGCCGATCAACCCCGGCGAGCTGCTCAACTGCTCAGCCACCGTGAATGCCGCCTGGCGAACCTCGATGGAGGTGGGGGTCAGAGTCGAGGCCGAGAATCCGCGCAGCGGTGAGCGGCGCCACACTTCGACTGCCTACGTGACCATGGTCGCCCTCGGCGAAGACGGCAAGCCGACCGCCGTGCCCGGGCTGATCGCCAAGACCGAGGTCGAACAACGCCGCCAGCGCGAGGCGGAGCTGCGGCGGGCCAACCGCCTCGCCGAGCGCGGTCAAATTCTCGACGACCGCGACTAGCGGTAGCAGCCGCGCTCGCTGATCGCGAGCCCGGCGCACGTGCGAACGCTCGCGCGCTCTACATTGGGCGCTTGCGGATGCCCGAGCGCGCCGAACTGAAGAAACTCGCGATCGTTCCCGCCTACAACGAGTCCGGGATGGTCGCGCGCGTCGTCCGCGACATCCGTCGCTCCGCACCCGACTTCGACGTCGTCGTCATCGACGACGGTTCCTCAGACGCCACCGCCGCCCTGGCCGAAGCCGAAGGCGCGGAGGTGATCCGCCACCCCTACAACCTCGGCATCGGCGGCGCCGTGCAGTCGGGCTACAAGTACGCGCTTCGAAACGACTATGACATCGCGGTCCAGGTCGATGGCGACGGCCAGCACAAGCCCGAGTACCTGCCGCAGATGGCGTCGGCCCTCGAGACGGGCGCCGAGCGAGCCGACATGGTCTACGGCAGTCGCTTCATCGGCGACCCGGGCTACAAGGTCCCGTTCGGCCGCCGGGCGGGAAACATGATCTTCTCCGTCGTGCTCTCCGCGCTCACCCGCCAGAGGATTACCGATCCGACATCTGGGTTTCGGATGACAAACCGGCGCGCCACCGAGCTCTTCGCCCGTGACTATCCCCACGACTACCCCGAGGTCGAGGCGTTGCTGATGCTGCACGCCAATCGCCTGCGCATCCACGAGGTCCACGTGGAGATGAATGCCCGCGGCTTCGGCCAGAGCTCGATCGACTATCCGCGCAGCGCCTATTACATGGTCAAGGTCTTGCTGTCGCTGTTCGTCGGTCTCTTTCGCCGTCGCCCGACCCCGGTCGAAGCAGAGGGCAGCGACGCGCGCGGCGTCGACCCGCCGGGCGATCGCCCCGGATGACCGTGATGCTTCGTCTGCTCGCGGCGCTGCTGGCATTGCTCGGGGCCCTCGCACTGGCAGCGTCTGCGCTCGGGGCGACGCTGGAGGTGACCAGCGAGGCCGAGGAAGGACCGGGCTCGCTCGGCGAGACGATTCTCGAGGCCGGTCCCGGCGACACGATCGAGATACCCGCCGGTGAGTATCCGCTGACCAACGGCGACACGCTGGTCGAGCAGCAGAACATCTTGCGCGGCGCCGGCGAGGGCGTGACCACCGTGATCCCCACCGGCGGCGGCGATGCGCTCGACGAGGTCAGCTACTCGGGCTTCACGGTGGCTCCGGCGCTTCAACCCGAGGGCACGGGCGACGACGGGGCCCAGATCGAGACCAAGGCCCAGATCCTCGCCCTTGCCGGGACGATCGCGATTTTCCTGCTGATCTTGGAGCTCGTTCGCCGGCGGCGGCTGGTCGAGCGCTACGCGCTGCTGTGGATGTCTGCGGCGCTGGCGCTGCTGGTGCTCGCGATCTGGACCGACGGCCTCGGGGTGATCGCCGACGTGATGGGGATCACCGAGCCCGCCAACGCGATCTTCATCCTCGCCTTCGGTGTCGTCTTCCTGTTGCTGTTGAACTTCTCGGTCGCGACCTCGCGGCTGTCGGAGGAGACGAAGATCCTCGCCCAGGAGGCGGCCCGGCTCGACCACGACCTGCGTGTAGCTCGTGGCGAGACCGCGGGCG
Source organism: Solirubrobacterales bacterium (assembly GCA_046716525.1). Taxonomy (GTDB): domain Bacteria; phylum Actinomycetota; class Thermoleophilia; order Solirubrobacterales; family 70-9; genus WHSW01. The sequence continues at coordinate 2,501 of JBKJXG010000319.1, read as the reverse complement.
CGAACGGCGCCTCGGAGCGACTCTCAGCGGCGCGGCGCGCCGAGGATCAAGAGCACGAGCGCCCAGTAGGAACGCAAGACCCCGGCTAACAGCGGCGACCGTCCGGCGGCGCCCAGGTAGGGGGAGTCGAGCTCGGCGCTGAGCGTGCTGGCGAAGGCGGCAGCGCCGACGGTGCGCGTGCGCTGGATCTCGCGGCGTTCACGCAGCAGGCGGGGGAGCCAGAGCAGGGTCGTCTTCCAGGCGGCGGCCTTCTCGTCGAGCCAACCGCCGCGGGCAGCGACGGCGACGAGGGCGAGCTCGGTTGCGAGCAGCGCCGGCGCCAGCAGCACGAGCAGCAGCGCCGGATAGGTACGGATCAGAGTTGCCCAGCGGTTGCGCTCGAGCCAGTGCCACTTCTGCGAGCCCTTGGCGAACTCGTAGCTGTGGTCGACGCGCGCTTCCGACTCGACCCCGAGCCGACCGCCGAGCAGGCGCAGGCGCAGCGAGAGGTCGACGTCCTCGTGATAGAGGAAGAACTCGGCCGCCATCGCGCCGGCCTCGAGATAGCCGGCGCGTGGCAGCGCCAGGCAGGCGCCCGAAACGAATCCGGGCTGAACGCGAGCACGGGCGGTTTCGGCGCTCGATTCACCGACGCGCTCACCCGCCCCACCGGCCCAGGCGATGCCGGTGAAGTGAACGACGCCGCCTCGGGTGTTGACCTCGGTGCCGCCGGCGCAGGTGACGAGGCCCTGCCAGGCAGCCCAGCCGCGCCCCTCGGCGAGCGGGCGCTCGATCGCATCGCGCCAGCCGGGCGCGGGCCCGGCGTCGGGGTTGAGCAGGCAGAGCAGCTCGCCGCCTGCGGCCCGCGCCCCTTGGTTGCAGGCGGCGGCGAAGCCGAGGTTGGCCCCGGTCTCGATCACGATCGCCGCCGCCGCGAGCTCGCGCACGGCTTCGGCGGAGCCGTCGGCCGAGGCGTTGTCGACGACGATGAGCTCGTCGCCTTCGCGCAACTGGGCGCTGAGCGCGCGCACGGTCGGCTCGACCGCAAGGCGGGAATCGTGAGTGACGATGACGACTGAGAGGCTTGGCATCGGTGCGCGCCGACGCTAGATGATTTCAACCCGTCTCACGAGCGCCCGAAGGATCGGGGGCCTTTGGCACCCCCGATCCAACCGGCTTGGACTCCCTGTGGGCTGGCCGGCTACGGCCTGGCAGCCCAGTTCCAGCTTCGCCAGTTGGCCTGTGTCGTCGACGTGGCGCCGGACGCATACTGGTTGGTCATCCAGACTCGCGTCGTACCGGCGGGCGGCCTCGGATCGGGCGTTGCCGCCGAGTAATCGCCCCAGCGGCAGGCGTTGTCGGCGGCGGCGCAGTCGAAGCCGATGTAGTTGCCCGGCGATGTCCGCACGTTCACGGGCGCCGACTGGGCCGCCGCGCCGACCTTCGAGACCATCCGCACGAGGGGCTGGATGCTGGTCCCCGACGCCGTGTAGCCCATGACCATGCTGTTGCCACCGGAGCCCGCGGATCCGAACCGGGCACGGTCCGGGGAAATCGCCGCGTTGAAGTTGAACAGCGTGGCGCTGGTCACCTTCCCGGTCTGCAGCACGGCCCGAGTCACGGGGTTGATCTCGTACCACCGTACTTCGGCGCCGGCGCCGCCGGCGGTCGTGTGCTGGGTCCAGATCGCGCCGGGCGCGGTCGCCAGGCGAGCGGGATCAACTGCCGCGACCGCTTGGGTTGGGCGTGCGTCGAGCGTGTCGAGCAGTTTCACGGACGGCGTCTTCTGCATCGCGTCCGCGGGAACGTTGTAGCTCGGCACGGTCACAGGCAACCCTGGGCTCTCTATGTTCGGAGTCCCGTCCGGATTGGCGGTGACGCGGTGAAGCGACAACCGCGTGCTCGGCAGCGAGATCGTCCTGGCGATGATGTGGCCAGTCGTCGCGCTGTCGGTCTGGTTCGCCGCCACCGGCGTGAACACCGGGGCTGTGCCGGCGCCCGCGGCCGTGGGCCCGGTGAGGTTCATCTTGAGACCGAACTTGAGTGTGCTCGCGGCCGGGCACGTCGTGCCCGCCGGCGGCTTGCCGACGCCGAACGCGTCGGAGCCGAGGAAGCCGGCCGGGCCGAACGAGTTGACGCCGACGATGATGAACCGCGAGCTGTCGCCGAGCTTCGGGTAATCCGGGAACCTCGCCCCGAACGGAACTTGGTAATGGCACCAATCCGTGGTCCCGTTGGTGGGCGACGCGGTCTTGCTGAAACCAAATGAGACGACGTTGTCGCTGGCGCTGAAGACGGTGTCGCCCGCGTAGTAGAAGCGGTTGGTGCCCGGGTCCCACATGATCTGCGGGTCGAAGCTGTTCGCGGCAGCGGGCTGGCCGAAGATTGTGTTCAGTGTTCCGGAACCGATCGGGGCGTTGCTCGTCTTCGTGTAGATCTCGAACTTCCGCTTAAAAATAAATAAATACCGGGTCGAGCCCACGGCGCCGGTCGAGTCCGACGGCGCGGAGCCCAAGTCGAAG
>JBKJXG010000318.1:0-5428 GCA_046716525.1 Solirubrobacterales bacterium | reverse complement strand
GACTAGGGCAGCACCTTTACGCCTCACCGGGGGTCTCGTGGTGGACCGAGACGAACTTCCGTGGGAGCTGACGGTGGTCGAAGCACGACGACCAGCCGCCGTCTAGTCGATCGTGCCGGTAGTGAGGCGCGGTCCTACATCACGTCGGATCGGACTATTCTTCGTGCTCGTCGGCGACTACCGACCGCCGACTACCCCGTATCGAGTAGATGCCATCGCTTGCCCTTAGGACGGATCCAGGGGCGGCGGTGGCATCGATTTCTCATTCAGCGGTAAGTACTCCGCGAAGCGCCGCATCCAGCGTTGCTCGCTGGGCACGCTCAGGACTCCAGTGGTGGCCGGAGCGAAGATGGATGTAGGTCCATCCGACGAGGTTGAAGAGAACCGTTGCGGCCTCGGCTGGATCTTCCGGGGCGCGGACGCTGCCGTCGGCCACACCGTCGCGCAGGACACGCTCCAAAGGCTCGGTAAAGACGTTGCGTGTCAGGACTTCGGGCCCGCCGTGGTCATGAAACACGCTCGCATTTGCCTCGGCGTCGAGCGCCAAAAGTAGGCTCATGTTCTCCTCCGCCAGTTCGCAAAGCGTGCCCAATGCGCGGTCCAGCCGCTCGCTGGCCCGCTCTGGCGCAGTCAATACAGGCCACATGGCCTTTTGGTAACGCTCGATCGCCTGTTCGGCAAGCTGTTCTAGGATCGCTTCCTTGGTTAGGCCACGACGATGCAGCGTGACGCGCGACACTCCGGCTTCGGTCGCGATTCGATCCGCCGTTGTCCGTTGCCAGCCGTATTGGTCGAGCGTTCGACGGGCGCCGTCAAGGATGCGTTGCTGAGATGCCGGCGGCCTCGCCATCACTCACCCTAGACCCGGCGCGGCCACGTTCAGTCGGCGCCTGTATACGACTGGGATCAGAACTAGAGTGAGCGCGAGCCCGACGTAGATGACGACCCCGCTTGCGAGCTTGAGCGGCGAATCATCAAGCTTCGGCGGTGCGTAGATCGACCGGCCCTCGTCGGTGATCGTCTCGGTGCCACCGGCGGCGGCTGCAATCCAGGTTTCGACGGGCTCGTCCTCGTGCAGGAACTCCGCGTATAGAAACCAGCGGCCGCGCTCGGGGAGGGTGATCCTGCCGCTGAACTCGCACGTGTCCACGATGCGAAGAGAAGCCGTCTCGGTCAGCTCGGCGCGACGCGCGACGAGCCTGCGCGGCTCCAGATCGGGACAATGGCTGGCGGGTGAGATCGAGAGCGTGGCTTGGTCGCCGTCGACGGCGGCGCTAAGGGTTCCGGTCGTGAGCTCGTCCCCCTGGCCGGGATCGTGGGCTGTCGCTGTGCCCGGCAAGAGCAGCAGCATGAGGACGGCCGTGACGACGGCCTGGCGTGGCACTCCACGAGGAGAGGCAGGGAATCTCGGGGCGGTGATCAGGAGCGCCGCCGCGGAGCCGAGGAGCGCCAGCGGCATGCCGAGAGCGACGTCTCCGACTTCGAGGAAGAGATCGGATTTGATCCAGTTCAAGTACGGCAGGTAGATGGCATAGAGGACAAGCGTCAAGAGGGCCGCCTGGGCGACCAGCCGTAGCCGTCGGGAGAGGTCGAAAGCAAGCGCGGGGAGGGCCAGAAGGGGCAGTAGCGGTGCCGGCATCTCGGCGGCGATGAGGATAAGGGCGATCGACCCGACGATCACTGAGTAGGCGAGCGTCGCCCCGGTTGCTCCGAAGCGAAAAGGAAGCGCAAGGCGGATCAGGCCGAACGCAAATGCGATGCCCGACGCGAGGATCGGTAGGTAGAAGATGACATCGAACTGCGGCACGTCGGTCTCGTACTCGAGAACCGGGATCGCGGTTACGGCGACAACGGCAGCGGCGGCGATCACCGCCGCGCCGATGCCGAATATTCCACTCGCCTTAGGGCCGAGCTCGAGCAACAGCGCCGCGGCGATCAGAAGGCTGCCGGCCACTCCGAGCATGTGGGGCGGGCTCCAGATCACCGCATCGCGGCCGAAGAGCTCGTGCCAAACGTTGTCGATCGGAGCGGCGACAAGAGTCACAGCGACTCCGATCAGCCCGAGCAACAGTGGGGGATGTCGGAGCGCGTTCCTGAGCCCGCTCGCCCGTGCGGCGAACAAGGCCCAGATCGAGAAGGCGGCGCCGGTCATGGCGATGCCCGCGTAGAGGACCAAATGCGGCGCGATGAAGAAGGTGTCGCGGCCTTCCTCGGTGTGCCAAGCGTCATCCCAGTACGTGCCGAAGACGGCAAGAACAAAACCGGCGAGAGGGAGGGCGACGAGCCACCGCCAGTTGGTCAGGGCCGGCACTGCTTGAGGCGAGTAACCGCGAGTCACGCGGCCGTTGTAGCAGAGGTATTACAATTACGCAACATATATGTTGCGTTACAGTTCCCGCCTGTCGCGCGCCTACCTTTGACGCGATGAAGGCAGCTCGCAGCCCCCGTTCACGCGTTAACCGCTGGTTTGCAATGGCGGTCGGGATTGTCGCGATCGTTGCGGTGGCGGGGCTCGTCGTTCTGTGGCCTGGCGATCCGGAGGCGACACTTAATGCCGGGCTGAGCGCACCAACGGAGTCGGCGGAGGTGAAGGCGGTGGAGTTTGGCCCGTGCCCTCCGCCGCAGCCTGGGTTGTGTGGCCGGGCAACAATCGAAATCGAAGAAGACACGGGACCGAGCTCGGAGGGCTCGCTTGCGCTCGGCGGCACGCTGCTCGATCCGGATCTCGAGCCCGGCGACAAGATTCGCGTGCAGGAGGTGGAGATCCCGGCGGCCGCCCCGGGAGGCGAGGCGAGCACTGGCTACACGTTCTCCGACTTCGAACGCCGATCGCCGATGCTTTGGCTGGCGATTGCATTTGCCGTCCTGGTGGTCGCGTTCGGGCGCCTGCGAGGTGCGTTGTCGCTGATCGGATTGGCCGCCAGCTTGGCGCTCGTTGTTCTATTCATCGTTCCGGCAATTCTCGACGGCAGCCCCCCGCTACTTGTCGCCGTCGTCGGCTCGCTCGGCGTGATGCTGCTGACGATTCCGCTCGCCCACGGGCTCGGCCCGAAGAGCCTCGCCGCGATCCTCGGTACGGCATTTAGCCTTCTGCTCGTCGCTGGTCTCGCCTATGGATTCACGGAACTGACCAGCCTCACTGGATTGTCTTCTGAGGAGCTGACGCTACTCGAGGTCAACGACGTTCAAGTGTCTTTTCAGGGCCTTCTGCTGGCTGGGATGGTGATTGGAGCGCTAGGGGTACTCGACGACGTCACGGTCAGCCAGGCATCGACCGTGGTCGCGCTTCGGGCTGCGAATCCGGCGCTCGGCTTCGGTCAGCTGTATCGGCGCGCGATCGACGTTGGCCGCGACCACGTCTCGGCCACGGTGAACACGCTCGTACTCGCCTACGTCGGCTCATCGCTGCCCCTGCTGTTGATTTTCGCCTAGGGAGAGCTAGGACTCGTCGACGCGCTGAACGTCGAGCTGGTTGCCAAGGAAGTCGTCGCGACCCTAGTCGGGTCGATCGGTCTCATCGCCGCGGTCCCGATCACGACGGCACTCGCAGCGCGCCTCGCGCTAGGCCTACCTGAGGAAGAATTGGAGGCGGCGGCCGTTCACGGCCACACTCATTGACCGTTCTTTACGCCGTGCCGCCCAGGGCTGCCCCCGAGGCGATCACTGCGAGGACCAAGAGTCCCACCGTGACGGCTTTCATTCGGGCTGTCGTCAACCAGGTGCCGGCGTGAGACGCGAGCCAGGCCCGGATGCCTGAAGCACTTCCGACGGCGACGGCCGCAGTTGCCGCGCACTGCATGCACATCGATTCAGCCTATCGCTGGAGACGGTGACGGTGAACCGCTCGCACTTGGGCTTATCACCGCGAGAGGTAAACACGACGTTCAACGCGGCAGGCCGGTTGCGGTCTCGGCGCCTTGGTCGCGGTAGACGTCTCGAAACGTACGCACGGCATCGAGGACGCGAGCGTTGTAGTCGGGGCAAGCCAGGAGCTTTCTCCATGCCGCCGCAGCGACTGTCGGTCCCATTTCGCGATTCGGGAAGAGCAGTACCTGCTCGGGCGCCTGGTCGCTGATGCTCTTGAGCAACAGCTGCGCCGAATCCGGCAGAGACGGGTCGTACTGAATCGCGATCCTTCCGTGTTCGAGGCTGTGCACCACATGAGGCGCGGGCGGGGTTGTCAGGTACGCCCCGTCGGCAATTGTGTCGTCGTACATCGGTCCCGACGTCGCCGGATCAGTCCGGTACGGCACCGGAATGTTCGGTGGTACGTGCGCGGTCCCCTCGCTTCGAAGATCGATTTCGAGGCGACAGCCAGCGGTCCGCGAGGCGAGCTGCGGATCTCCCTGTCGCAGATCGGGCAGCGGAGCGCCCCGACGGTTGTCGCAGGCAAGGCCGGAAGCGATTCCGGTCCCAGGAGCGATGTGTGCGTTCTCACACTCGCCAATGGCTCCCGCCCGCTCGAGATTCTGGTCACCGTCATCGGACGAGATCAGGGTGGATATCAGTCCCGCGACGACAGCGAGGGTGAGCAGCGCAGCCAGACCAGGGATGACGAAACTCGGCCATCTGGGCTCTGGCGCTCGAGGCTGCCGCTGCGGCTTGCCCGTCGACGCTCGCCTGCGTGAGCTCATGGCGCAGTACTGGACGGATCTGACTTGGTGCCGCGGCGAGATGTGGTCACGGCAGCGCTGACCATTCTCCATATCCTACGTAGCGTCGGATAACCGGGAACGCGCATTCCAAGTTAGGCGCCATGGCATACCTCTGGGCGCCGTGATCGTGGCCGATCGATCCGACGGAGCCTCCGATAACTACAGTTCGTCGGAGATGACGCGAGACGGGTCATGGCGTGGCGTCACCAACGTGTTGGCCATCACGAGCGCCGCGGCGTTGACCGCTTGCGGCGGGGCGAGCGATCAGGGGGATTCGGGTGGGGTGACTGACGACGCATCGGCTCAGATCGCGCACGTTCATGGTCTTGGCGTAAACCCCGCCGATGGCGCTCTGTTCATTGCCACTCACTCTGGGCTATTTCGGTCTACCGAGGGCCCAAGCCGGTTGGAAACGGTGGGGGTCAATGAACAAGACACCATGGGCTTCACCGTCGTTGGCGCCAACGAGTTCCTAGGCTCCGGGCACCCAGCTCCAGATCAGCCCGGCCCAACGAGTCTCGGGCTGATCGAGTCAGGCGATGCGGGCGAAAACTGGTCGGAGGTATCGCTAGGTGGCGAGGCGGACTTCCATGTGCTGCGCTCGCTGCACGGTCGCGTGTATGGCTACAACGGTCTGACCGGCATGCTGATGGTGAGCAGTGATGGCGGCGAGACGTGGGTCGACAGAGTGCCACCGGCGCCAATGATCGATCTTGCAGTCGATCCGGAAGATCCAAAGCGTTTCATCGCATCCACGGAGAGCGGGCTGGCGC
>JBKJXG010000317.1:0-2804 GCA_046716525.1 Solirubrobacterales bacterium | reverse complement strand
CGATCACCAACATCGACCTTGCCGTTGCGGACGCCCTGCAGCTCCAGCTTGATCTTCGCGGGCGCTGGGCCTGGCGACTGTGGTCCGCCACCGTTGCCGTCGCCACCATTACCGCCACCGTCGGCGGCGAGACCGGCCGCGGCAGCGGCTGGTTCAGCGGGCGCGGGATCCTGCGCGACCGCTCCGGCGGGAAGCATCAAGCCTGCAGCGACGCCACCCACGAGCAACGTGGAGCGAAGATTCACGGCGCCATTGTGCCAGACGCAGGCGGCGTCTCGAGGCTCAAGTCGACGTCAAGAGAATGAAGGCGAGGGTGTTGTTGAACATGTGCACCCCGATCGGCGGCCAGATCGAGCCCGTGCGCTCATAGAGCCAGGCCAGGAACATGCCGAAGACTGCGAGCTGCAGACAGACGGCCCACGAGTCGGGCCCGGTGTAGTGAAACAGCCCCCAGACGGCCGACGACAACGCCGCGGCGAAGACCAGCGGCGTTCCCCTGCGCAGGCCCTTGAACATGAAGCCGCGGAAGAAGATCTCCTCGCTCAAGGGCGCCATCACGATCACCAAGAAGCCGACGGCGACCGCCGCGAACCCACCCTCGTCGAAGCCGAGCTCGCGGGTGATGTCCTCCTGCTCGGGAGACAGCAGGGCGGCGAGGACCAGCGCGCAAGCGACGTAGCCGAAGTACGCGATCAGGGTCGGACCGACCCAGCCGCGCTGTGGCCGCCGCCAACCGAGCGCTGAGGGCGAAGCGAACAGGGGCGAGCCGGGCGAGGCGGCCGCGAAGGCCACCACGATCAGCGAGGCGCCGAGAAGGCCCTGAAGGGTGAGACGCGCGGCGAGCGTGTCGATGTCGCGATCGAAGAACTGGATCACGATCGCTTCGAAGAAGACGACGACCAAGAACAGCAAGAACCCGAGCAGCACCCGCGATGGCCCCCATTCGGACTCTGGCGGCGGCAAGGGAGCCGGCAACGAAGTCGGCGGTCCCGGAGGGCCGCTCAGCGGCGGTCCGGTGGGTGGGGGCTCACTGCTCACGCGTTCAAGAACTCCTCGATCTCGGTCAGCGAGGCGATGTCGCCGCCGCCGTCTCGGTCCAACAGTAGGCAAGGGACGCCGGCGGCCTGCGCCGCGGCGACGTCCTCCTGCGCCGTGTCGCCGACGTGAAGCGCCTCGCCCGGCTCGCAGCGGGCGAGTTCGAGTGCCGGCGCAAAGATCGCCGGATCGGGCTTTCGCGCTCCCGATCCGGCTGAGGTGACGACGCCGTCAAAGGCTGCGGCGAGACCACAGCGCTCGAGCACTTCGGGCAGCGAAATGTCCCAGTTGGAGACGCAGACGAGGGTCAGGGAGCGCTCGCGCAACGCGGCCAGCGCCGGGCCGGCGTCGGCGGTGGCCTCGAAGCGGATCGAGTCCATCATCGTCTGCACCGACACCTCGCGGTCGAGCTCGAACGAGAGCAGGTCGGCACATCGTGCTCGCAGCTCGGCGAGCGACGCCTCGTCGACTCCCTCGTGGGCGTGCTGCTTGTAGAACGCCATCTCCTTGCGCACAGCGCCGACCAGCTGCTTGTCGGCCTCGACGTCGAGCGCGCGGGCGAGATGCGTCCACGGCGAATCGAGGTCGACGGTCGTGCCGAGTGCATCGAGAAATACCGCGCGAGTGGTCATTCGGCGGCGAACATTGGCAGGATCGACGCAGTGCCAGACGAGCAAACATTCTGGGAGTCCAACGGAGACTGGGTCTCGGCCCTGATCTCGCTGGCGATCGCGTTCATCCTCGCCTTCGTCGTCGATCGCTTCGTCATCACCCGTGCGACCTCCGTTGCCTCTCGCGTCGGCGGCGAGGCCACAGTCGTCTCGCGGGCGACGAACACGCGGCTGCGCATGGTCCGCCGCCTCGTCTTCGTCACGATCGTTGTCATCGGCATCGGCATCGCCGTCGGGCAGTTCGAGAAGCTGAACAAGGTCGCCAACACGATTCTCGCCTCGAGCGCCGTGATCGGCCTCGTCCTCGGCTTCGCCGCCCAGAAGATCCTCGCCAACCCCCTCGCCGGCGTCCTGCTGGCGGTCTCACAGCCAATCCGCATCGGCGACAAGGTCACGATCGAAGACGAGACCGGCCGCGTCGACGACCTCACGCTCTCGCATACCTTCATCGACACCGGCGACGGCCGCCTCGTGATCGTGCCGAACGAGCTCGTTCTCACCAGCGTCGTCATCAACCGCTCCACGGGTGATCTCACCGCGCCGGCCCGGGCTTCAGTCTGGGTGCCGCCGGGAGCGGACCTGAACAAGGCGCGTGAAGCGCTGAGCCGGCTGGAACCGTCTCAGATCGAGATCGCCGAGGTCACCCACGAAGGAGTCCGGATCGAGATCCACGGCCCACGGCGCCCCGGCGGTACCGCAGCCGCAGGCGAGGAGTCGGCGCTCCGCGAGCGCGCCCAGAACCTCCTGCGTCAGGCGGGAGTGTTCGACGACCCGTCTCCCCCCTAACCCGGCGATCCCCGGGAGGCGAAGCCGAGGAGATGGGCGGAACGTTGGTTGTTCATCGCTACCCTTTCCGGCACTCATGAGCGCACGAGCACGACGACGCGCAAAGCAGTCTGGGGGCTCGATCGGCAAGAAGATCCTGCTCGGATTCGCAGTAGTCCTCGCGGCGATCGGGATCGCCGCCGCGAGCGTCGGGATCTGGGTCATCGATGTCGCCGCCTCGGCCCCATCGATCGAGACGCTGAAGCCGCTCGACAGCGGCGCCAACTCCGAGGTCTTCGCCGCCGACGGCACCAGCCTCGGCTATGTGCAGAC
>JBKJXG010000316.1:0-2606 GCA_046716525.1 Solirubrobacterales bacterium | reverse complement strand
GACGCTGGTCCAGTCCGGGCACCTGACCTCGGCCCGCGGGCGCACCGGCGGCACCTTCGTCGCCGAGCGCCCACCCCTTTCCGAGGCCGACGACCCGCTCGGCGGCGCCGCCTGGGCCGTGCTCGACCAGCGCGTGGCCATCGAGCTCGGGGCAGTGACCCTGGCCGCAGAGCGCGGCAGGCGCGCCGAGCTCGACGCTCTCGACGAGCTCGTCGAACGGATGGGATCGGCGGCCGACTTCGCTGAGTACCGTCGCGCCGACATCCGCTTTCACATCGGCGTCGCCGAGGCAGCGCGCTCGCCTCGCCTCGTCGCCGAGATGACCGAGACGCAGGGCCAGATCAGCCGCCTGCTCGCGCTGATCGCCCATCCGGAGGAGGTGCTGGCTCAATCGAACGCTCAGCACCGAAAGCTGGTCGCGCTGCTGCGTGAGGGCGACCGCGCCGCGGCGGTGGAGCTGATGCGCAAACACATTCGCGGTACTGAGCACATTCTCGCCGGGCTGATCTGACCCCCAGTCCGGTTTTCATCGTGCTTTCATCTTCGGCCGTAGGCTGAGCACCGGATGCGCGTGCTGATCGTCGAAGACGAGGTGAAGATGGCGGCGCTGATCAGGCGCGGCCTGATCGGCGACGGGCTTGCTGCCGATGTCGCGATCAAGGGTGAGGACGCGCTGTGGATGGCTGGGTCTACCGAGTACGACGCGATCGTGCTCGACGTGATGCTGCCGGGAATCGACGGTTTCGAGGTCTGCAAACGATTGCGCGACGATGGCGTCTGGACACCGATCCTGATGCTGACGGCCCGCGATTCGGTCCGCGACCGGGTCGCCGGCCTCGACGGCGGCGCCGACGACTACCTGACCAAGCCGTTTTCCTATGCGGAGCTGCTCGCACGCCTGCGCGCGCTCGTGCGCCGAGGGCCGGTCGAGCGCCCGACCGAGCTGCGCAGCGGTGACCTGCGCCTCGACCCCGCGACCCGCCAGGTTTGGCGCGGCGAAACCGAGATCGGCTTGTCGGCAAAGGAGTTCGCGCTGCTGGAAACGTTCATGCGCCGGCCAGGCGACGTGCTCTCACGGTTTCAGCTGCTCGAACACGCGTGGAGCTACGACTACGAGAATCGCTCCAACGTCGTTGATTCCTACGTCCGCTTTCTGCGCCAGAAGATCGACAAACCGTTCGGGACCGACTCGATTGAGACGGTTCGCGGCGCCGGTTATCGCCTCCGCGAGGATTCCCTCGCATGAGCCGAGTTCCGATCCGGATCAAGGTCACCCTGGCGTTCGCGGTCGTCATGGCTGCCGTGCTCACCGCGGTCGGCCTCTTTCTCTACCTGCGCCTGGGCGACCAACTCGACGAATCACTCGACCTCGGAATCGGAGCCAGAGCGAGCGAGTTCTCGGCCCTGATCGAAAGTTCCACCGGCTCGCCATCGCTGGATGCGGACGCGGGCACTATCGACCTCGAAGAGAGCTTCGCCCAGATCTTGACCCCGGCCGGGGCGGTCGTCGCCTCCACGCCCCAGCTCGACGATGAAGCGCTGCTGGACTCGGCTGAGCTCGAGCGCGCCGGCGCCGGGCCAACGTTCGTCGAGCGCGAATCGCTCCCCGGCATCGATGGCGGAGCGCGGTTTCTCGCTCTGCCGGTCGATTCCCCGAGCCGGCCACTTATCGCAATCGTCGGCGCCTCGCTCGAGGACCGCGACGAGGCGTTGGCCAACCTCGCGACCCTGCTGCTGATCGGCGGGCCGATCGCGCTCTTGCTCGCGTCGCTGGCCGGCTACGGCGCCACCGCCGCAGCCCTGCGGCCGGTCGAGGCGATGCGCCGCAGGGCGGCCGAGATCTCGAGCACCGATCCGGACGAGCGTCTGCCGGTGGCGGCAGCACGCGACGAGCTCTCGCGCCTCGGCGAGACGCTCAACGCCATGCTCGGCCGCCTCGAGCAGGCTCTTGAGCACGAGCGCCGCTTCGTTGACGATGCCAGTCACGAGCTGCGCACTCCGCTGGCGCTGCACCGAGTTGAGCTCGAGCTCGCCCTGCGCCAGGCCTCGAGCGAGATCGAGCTGCGCGAGGCGATCACATCGGCGATGGAGGAGATCGACCGCTTGATCGCGCTTGCCGAGGACCTGCTGGTCGTTGCCCGCTCCGAGCAAGCCGCGCCTCTTGCCAATCGCGAGCACCTTGTGGTCGCAGACCTGCTGACCGCGACGGCGACGCGATTCGAGATCGCCGCCGAGCGCAACGGTCGCAGCATCGTCACCGAGCCCGCGCAGGGCGGCGAGCGGGTCGACGCCGACAGGCTTCGGATCGAGCAGGCGCTGAGCAACGTCGTCGACAACTCGCTGCGCCATGGCGAGGGCGCTGTGCGGATGTGGTCGCGAGTCGACGGAGACCGGGTGGAGCTTCATGTCAGTGACCAAGGGGCCGGCTTCCCGCCGGAGTTCATCGCGGCGGCCTTCGAACGCTTCAGTCGCGCCGATGTGTCGCGCGCGCGTGGTGGCACCGGGCTCGGGCTTGCGATCGTCGACGCGATCGCCCGCGCCCATGGCGGCAGCGCCCACGCCCGCAATCTCGACGGCGGCGGCGCCGACGTCTGGGTCGAGCTGCC
>JBKJXG010000315.1:0-3006 GCA_046716525.1 Solirubrobacterales bacterium | reverse complement strand
CCGTGTAGCTGTGTGCCCTCGCCGAATCTCACTCCCACGCCGACGAGGACTCGGCCCTCGAGCTCGACCTCCGCGCCAAGCGCATCAGCACCGTCTGACTCGGAGTCGAAGACCGTTCCTGCGGGCTCCACCTCGACCTCGCCGCCGAGCACGTCGAAGTTGCCCTGGACGTATTCCGGAAGCGAACCGACGTCGTTCCAATACGAGTCGGTCACGTGCACGCCGAAGGGGACATCGTGCTCGAGCAGGGCCGGGAACACCTCGTTCGCGAAGTCGACCTCGGTGGCATCGGGAAAGTGTTCGAAGATCTCGGGATCGAGGACATAGATCATGCAGTTGGCGAGGTCGGAGAGCGCCTCTGCCGAATCGGGCTTCTCCTGGAATCCGTGCACGCGCCCGTCCGTGCCGGTGACGATGACGCCGAACTCGCTGACATTGGCAACGCGCTTGACGGCCAGGGTCGCAATCCAGTCGTTCGCCTCGTGGGTAGCTGCAAGGGCTTGGAGGTCGATGTCGGTGAGCGCATCGGCCGCCATCACGCAGAAGGGGTCTTCGCCGAAGAACTCGCGCACGTTTCGTACCCCGCCCGCCGTGCCGAGCAACTGCTCCTCCTCGCTGTAGGTGAGCTCGAGCCCGAGCTGGGAGCCGTCGCCGAAGCGTTCACGGATTGTCTCCGGGAACCAGTGCAGGTTGGCGACGACCTCGCCGATCTCGTTGTGGAGGAGCAGCTTCAAGATGTGCTCCATAATCGGCCTGTTGCCAACCGTGACCATCGGCTTCGGGATCTCATAGGTCAGCGGGCGCAGGCGCTTGCCGAGGCCCGCGGCCATCACCATCGCCCTCATCGCTTGCTCGCTTGCCCTGCGTTCATCGCGGGGCGGAAGGTAACAGCCACGCCCGCGGTCGCTACCCTCGCGGACACACTGATGACGGGAGAAACATGACCACCACAGCCACCGCCACCGCCACCGACTACCAGGTCGCAGACATCGCCCTGGCCGAGTTCGGCCGCAAGGAGATCCACCTCGCCGAGCACGAGATGCCGGGGCTGATGCGAACCCGCGAAGAGTTCGCCGCTTCGCAGCCGCTTGCGGGCGCGCGCATCACCGGGTCACTTCATATGACCGTGCAGACGGCGGTCCTGATCGAGACACTGCAGGCGCTCGGCGCCGAGGTGCGCTGGGCCTCGTGCAACATCTTCTCCACCCAAGACCACGCCGCGGCTGCGATCGCCGCCGCCGGGACGCCGGTGTTCGCATGGAAGGGCGAGACGCTCGAGGAGTACTGGTGGTGCACGGAGCAAGCGCTCGACTGGTCGAGCCAGGGCGCCGAGGGCCCGAACATGATCCTCGACGACGGCGGCGACGCCACGCTCTTGGTCCACAAGGGCGTCGAGTACGAGCGAGTGGAGGCAGTCCCGGACCCGGCCTCCGCGGACTCCGAGGAACACCGAGTGATCTTGGACACGCTCACGCGCTCACTCGAGCAGGACAACCAGCGCTTCACCCGCATGGCCCGCGAGATCATCGGCGTCACCGAGGAGACGACCACAGGTGTGCTGCGACTGAACCAGATGGCCGCCACCGGCGACCTCCTGTTCGCCGCGATCAACGTCAACGACTCGGTCACGAAGTCGAAGTTCGACAACCTCTACGGCTGTCGCCACTCGCTCATCGACGGCATCAACCGCGCTACAGACGTCATGATCGGCGGCAAGGTCTGCGTCGTCTGCGGCTTCGGCGACGTCGGTAAGGGCTGTGCCGACTCGCTGCGCGGACAGGGCGCGCGGGTAATCGTCACCGAGATCGATCCGATCTGTGCGCTGCAGGCGGCAATGGAGGGCATCGAGGTGCGCACGCTGGACGAGGTCGTTGAAACGGCGGACATCTTCATCACCTCCACCGGCAACAAGGACGTGATCACCCTGGCCGACATGAAGCGGATGAAGCATCAGGCGATCGTCGGCAACATCGGTCACTTCGACAACGAGATCGACATCGCGGGCCTCGAGGGCTCGGGTGCCGAGCGGGTGAGGATAAAGCCGCAGGTGGACGAGTGGCGCTTCTCGGACGACCGCTCGATCATCGTCCTCAGCGAGGGCCGGCTCTTGAACCTCGGCAACGCGACCGGCCATCCCTCGTTCGTGATGTCGAACTCCTTCACCAACCAGACGATCGCCCAGATCGAGCTGTTCAGCAAGAACGACGAGTACGAAAAGCAGGTCTACGTCCTCCCCAAGCACCTCGACGAGAAGGTCGCGCGCCTTCACCTCGACGCCTTGGGCGTCAGCCTGAGCGAGCTCAGCCCCGAGCAGGCCGCCTACATCGGCGTCCCCGTCGAGGGGCCGTACAAGTCGGACCAGTACCGCTACTAGCCCGCGGGACGGAGGCGAGGCGGCGCGCCCGAGAGGCCGGCATCCGGCCCGCTCGCTGTTCGGCGGTCCATGGCCTCGGGGGAGCCTCTCTGGGACACCCCGCCCCGCCACCGCCCCGTAGCGTGTGGCGGGTATGAGCCCTGAGATCCCTGAGTCGGAGATCGATCTGCGCGCAAGCCGCTCCTCGGGGCCCGGCGGGCAGCACGCCAACGTCACCGCCTCGCGAATCGAGGCCGTGTTCGAGATCGACGCGTCAGCGGTACTCAGCGATGAGCAGAAGCGCCGCCTGCACGCTCGCTTCGGCCCGCGGGTGACCGCGGTGGCCCAGGACGCTCGCAGCCAGCACCGCAACCGCGAGCTCGCGACGGCCCGCCTGCGTGAGCGCATCGACGCCGCTCTGCGCCCCCGCAAGCGCCGCCGGCCGACCAAGGCAACGAAGGCATCACGCGAACGCCGGCTGAAGGCCAAGCAGCGCCGCTCCGAGCTCAAGGGCCAGCGCCGCCGACCCCCGATCGACTGACACCACAGGCGCGCTACGGGCGGCCGAGCTGGTCCTTGAGCGTCTCGATCATCTCGATCGGTGCCGGGTCGACGCCGTTGTGGGCTGCCAGGTGCAAGGAGACGAGGTCGCC
>JBKJXG010000314.1:0-4922 GCA_046716525.1 Solirubrobacterales bacterium | reverse complement strand
GCGCGGGGGCGACGCGACCTGGAGTGCCTGGCGAGCCGCTTTCTCTCTCAGCAGCTCGACCGCAGAAGACCGCTCTGGGCGATCGTCGTCGTTCCTCGCGCCGGCCCCGGAAAGGCGGCGATCCTGGGAAGGTCCACCACGCGATGGTGGACGGGATCGCCGCGGTGGAGCTCGCGACACTCCTAGGCGGCGCTCGACCTCGAAGCACGGTGCGCCCCGGCGAGGCGCGCAGGTGCGTCACTCCGCTTCCGCTAGAAACTAACCCTGCCTACACTTCGCGACCCCGGCCTCGTGGTGTAACGGTCAGCACGTCAGGTTTTCAACCTGGAAGCTCGGGTTCGATTCCCGGCGGGGCTATTCGTCCAACTCGGCGAGCGCGAAGTTACTGGGCCCCACTCGTAGCACTCACGTCTCATCGCGCAACCGCCTGGCACGAGCCTCGCGGGCGCGCCCTCTAGTCTCTCGCGCCGATGCAACCTGAAATCGAAATCGGGCCGGTCACCCTGCAGACCTTCGGGATCATGTTCGCGCTCGGGTTCATCGGCGCGGGCATTCTCGTCGGCAAACGCTTCCAGGAGCTCGGCAAGCCGGTCGACTGGGCCTACGAGATGATCTTTGCCGGGCTGGTCGGCGGCATCATCGGCGCCAAGCTCGACTTCGTCATCCAAAACCCATCCGACGACTGGCTCGGAGACCTCTTCTCCGGCTCGGGCCTGGTCTGGTTCGGCGGTGGCATCGGCGGCGCGATCGCGGTGCTGCTGTGGGCACGCTGGCGGGGGCTGCTCAACTTGACGCTGCTCGACGTGGCCGCGCCCGGGCTGGCGATCGGCTACGCGATCGGGCGGATCGGCTGCCAGCTCTCCGGCGACGGCGACTACGGCATCCCCTGGGACGGTCCCTGGGCGATGAGCTATGAGAACGGCACCGTGCCGACCCCACCGGGAGTCGAGGTTCACCCGACGCCGATCTACGAAACGCTCGCAATGGGTCTGGCCACGGTCGTGCTCTGGCACCTGCGCAACACGTTCCGGCCGGGATTGTTGTTCGCGCTCTATCTCGTCTTCGCCGGTACCGAGCGCTTCCTGATCGAGTTCATTCGCCGCAACGACGAGGTGTTGTTGGGGCTTACCCAGGCGCAGCTGCTGAGCCTGGCGATGGCGGTTGCGGGCGCGATCTGGATCGCTCGCGCCTCCGCACGCAACCAGCTTCGTGCCGACGCGGCGATGCGCGCGGCGCCGCCGACGCGCCTGCGGCGAACAGCCCAACCTGCCGCCTAGCCAGTTTCCTAGCGCCCGCCGCTGAACTTCGTGAACGCGCGCCAGGCGGGTTTCGGCTTCAGCTTCGCCGTGAGCAAGCCGGCCTCTGAACACCAATCGCAGATCGAGGCGCTCGAATCGGTCCACGAGAACCAGGTCACCGCCTTGATCTCGAGCCGGTTGCGCTGGTTGCGGAAGTAGGCGAAGGCTTGGCGCAATCGCTGAGCCTGACCCTGCTTGCCGACGTTTAGCGGATTGCCGCCCGAAGCCGAGCCCCAGCCGGTCTCGGTGATCCAGAGGCCGGCGCGGCTGTCGCCGGCGCGACGGATCTCGCCATGAAACAGCTCGACCTGATCGCGAACCGCAGCCAGCTTCGCACCGTAGGGATGAACCGCGACACCGTCGAAGTCCCGCTCGACGCCGCGGACGCGATAGAGCTGTCGCAGATACTTCGACCCCGCCGTTGCCTTGCGCGAGCCGGCCAGTTGGGGCATGCCCCCAAGCAGGACGTCGGCCCTGCGATCTTCGGCCTCGACAGCTGCCGCCGCCACATTGAGTGTCCGGGCGTAGGCCCGGGGTTTTGCCTTCGGCGCGAAGAACGAGCGCGAATTCTGCTCGTTCCAGATCTGCCACGCCCTGATCGGGCGCTTCGGGATCCTCGGGTTCTGATTCCAGAAGGTGCCCTCACGGCCGTACCTCGCGACGGCGGCCGCGACGAACTCCCGCCATGCCGACAGCGCTGCCTTCGTCGTCGGCGCATAGGCCGCACAGCCAGATCCGCAGCTGCGGTTATTGAGCTTCTTCGCCACCCACGCCGGCGTGCCGTAGAGGAAGGGCAGAACCTCGACTCCGTTGCGAGCGGCTTCACCGACGACGAAGTCGCTGCCGGAGAAGTCGAAATCGCCGCTTGGCGCCGCGGCGTCGACCGAGGACCAGAAGATCGGGATCCGCACTGTGCCGACCTTGCCCTCGCCCATGCGCTTGAAGTCCTCGCTTGCCAGCCCCGCCTGGGGGACGACACCGAAGAAGCGCTTACCCGCGGCGCCTTCGGCGGGCCCGGCGATCAGCGCACACGCCACCAGCGCAGCGAAAATAGGGGTGAGTCGCACCATCTCCCATCCATCACACGGCAGCAGCGCTTTTGTTGCGGTCCTTCTCTGCGAGATGGTCCGGTGGTGCGGCCCGGCGCGCCTGCTGGATCTAGACCGAGCGCGCGAGCCCGCCGTCGATCGCAATCGAAGTGCCCGTAATGTAGGCCGCCCGCTGTGAGCACAGAAATGCGACGAGGTCGCCGTACTCGCGCGGCCGGCCCAGGCGGGCGGCCGGAACGTCCTTGGCCGCCTCCTTTTCCATGCGTTCAGGGCCGCCCCAATTGGAAGCGAGCCGGTCGGTGGCAAAGCGTCCGGTGGCGACGTCGTTGACGGTGATCCCGTCGGCGGCGACCTCACGCGCCAGAGTCTTGAGAAAGCCGACCAGCCCCGGGCGGTGAGCGTTGGACAGCGTCAGGCCCGCGATCGGCTCCCGCGTCGAACTCGAGCCGACGTTCGCGATTCGGCCCCAACCGCGCTCGCGCATACCCGGCAGCACGGCTTCGATCAGCACGCGCGGTGAAAGGACCAGATTCGCGTAGGCGTCGCGCCAATCCTCCAGGCCGGCTTCGATCGCCGCACCAACCGGCGGACCGCCGGTGTTGGTGACGAGGATCTCGATCGGGCCCAGTTGCTCGGCCACCTCGCCCGGCAGCTTGGCCATGTGGTCGAGGTCGCCGGTGTCCGCCTCGAAAACCGCGATCTCACCTTCGATCTCTGCAGCCGCTCGCTCCAGGTGCTCGCGCGAGCGGCTCGCTATCGCCACCCGCGCCCCATCGGCGGCGAGCGCCTCGGCGATCCCCCGCCCGATCCCTTTGCTGGCGCCCATCACGAGTGCGACCTTGCCTGCGATCTCGAGGTCCATCCGCAGAGACGCTATCGCGGCAGGCAAGAGCTGATGGTCACAAGCTCACCCGCCGGAACTTTGATCCGCGTCGCATTACCGCGCGTAGGTCATGGCAAGCGGGGAGGAAAGACCTCCCCCGACCCAATCCACAACGGGAGGTCAAACCCAGATGAGCACATCCCGCAAGCAAAGCGCCCTCGGTCGGGTCGCACGCGACCCGGTCTCACGCCGGCGCTTCTTTGCCCTGACAGGCGGAACCACGGCAGCAGGCCTGCTCGTCGCATGCGGCGACGACGAGGAAGAGGCAGGCACCAGCACGACTTCAACGACGACCGACGACGAGATGGCTTCGCAGTTCGGAGAAGGCGACCTCGGCATCGTCAACTACGCGCTGACGCTCGAGTACCTCGAGGCTCAGTTCTACTCCGACGTCGCCAAGAGCGGCCTGTTCAAGGGCGACGACCTCGCTTTGATCGAGGCCATCGGCGCAGCGGAGGAGGAGCACGTCGCCGCGCTCACCGCGACGGCGAAGGATCTCGGCGGAACCCCCGCCAAGGCCCCCAAGGCTGAGTTCCCACTAGAAGACGCGAAGTCGGTTCTCGACCTCGCGGCGACTGTTGAGAACCTCGGCGCGGCCGCCTATCTCGGCGCCGCCGGCCTGATCGAGAGCCCCGACGTCCTCGCAGCTGCCCTGTCGATCCATTCGGTCGAGGGTCGCCACGCGGCAGTGCTCAACGTCCTCATCGGCGCCGAGCCGACGCCTGATGGTGCCTTTGCCCAACCTGCCGACATGCAGACCGTGCTGGACGAAGTCCAGCCGTTCCTCGCCTAGGCGACACGGAAAGCAGAAAGGAATCAATGATGAATACCCCAAGAAATGCAGCGGCTCCTGAGCTCGCGGCGATCGAGGTCGAAAGCCTCAATCGCGGTACGTTCCTGGTTCGCGGAGCCCTCGCGGCGGGCGCGCTCTATGGCGCAACAGCCATGAGCCCGATCCTCCGCAAGGCATTCGCGCAGGCGTCGATGGGCGATCTCGACATTCTCAATTTCGCCCTCACGCTCGAGTACCTCGAAGCCGCCTTCTACAAGGAGGGCGCCAAGGTCAAGGGCCTTCCCGAGGAGGTCGTCGGTTACGTGAAGACGTTCGGTGCTGAAGAGCAGGAGCATGTCGATGCGCTCTCGGCGACGATCACGGACCTCGGCGGCAAGCCCGTCAAGGCTCCTGCCGTCGACTTCGGTGATGCGTTCGCTAACGCGGACAACTTCATCAAGACGGCGATCACGTTCGAGGACCTCGGTGTCAGCGCCTACAACGGCGCGGGCCCTGCGCTCGAGTCCAAGGACCTCCTGGCCACGGCCGGAGCGATCGTTCAGGTCGAAGGCCGCCACGCGGCGGCCGTGCGTAACGCGGCTGGCGAAGACGCCGCCCCGAACGCGTTCGACCCGACCCTGACGGTCGACGAGGTCACCAAGGCGGTCACGCCATTCCTGGCCGGCTAACAACCGCATTCGCTGCGGCAGCGGCGGCCCTCGCTTTGGCGGGGGTCGCCGGCTGCGGCGACGACGAGGCGACCGAGCCGCCGGCCGGCACAGGCGACTCGGTCGAGATCGTCGAGTTCGAGTTCGACCCGGAGGAGATCACGGTGCCCACCGGCACCACGATCACCTTTACGAACCAGGACTCCGCCGCCCACACTGCTACGGCTGACGACAGCTCGTTCGACACCGAGG
>JBKJXG010000313.1:0-7825 GCA_046716525.1 Solirubrobacterales bacterium | reverse complement strand
GCTCGCGACCGATCTCGAATGCTCGGTCGGCGACGTTGTCGAGCTCAGTGCCGGCAACGGCAAGAAGCTCGGCCGGCTCACGGTCGAGGAGATCTACGACAAGGACGTCGAGCTCGAGGCCGAGAAGATCTACCGGACCACCGATAACGAGCACCCTGGCGTTGCCGCGATCCGCGAGGAGGGCGCGCGCTGTATCGCCGGCCCGATCGAGGTCGACGCGCTCCCCGATCACGAGGACGCTTTCATGAAGCGCTACCAGACGACCGAGGAATCAAAGGCCGCGTTCGCAGAGCGAGGCTGGAAGCGCATCGTCGCCTTCCAGACGCGAAACCCGATCCATCGCGCACACGAGTACCTGACCAAGGCGGCGCTGGAGATCTGCGACGGCCTCTACATCCATCCATTGATCGGCGAGACCAAGAAGGGCGACATCCCAGCCGATGTGCGGATGCGCTGCTACGAGGTCCTGATGGACAACTACTACCACCCCGACCACGTCATGCTCGGGGTCAACCCCGGCAAGATGCACTACGCCGGTCCGCGCGAGGCAGTTCTGCACGCGGTGATCCGCCGCAACTACGGCTGCACGCATTTCATCGTCGGCCGCGACCATGCCGGCGTCGGCGACTACTACGGCACCTACGACGCACAGCGGATCTTCGACGACATCGACACAGACGAGCTCGGGATCACGCCGCTTTTCTTCGAGCACACCTTCTGGTGCAACGAATGCGAGGGGATGGGCTCTGCCAAGACCTGCCCGCACCCGCAGGAGTCGCATCTGTTCCTCTCGGGGACGAAGGTGCGCGAGATGCTCGAGGCAGGCGAGAAGCCGCCGCACGAGTTCTCCCGCGACGAGGTTGCAGAGATCCTGATCGACGCCTACAAGGAGGAAGACAACTGATGTCCAACGAGAAGGGCTTCTGCCTCTGGTTCACCGGGCTCTCGGGCTCGGGCAAGTCGACGATCACCACCCACCTGGTCAAGGAGCTGCGCAAGCGCGACTCCAAGCTCGAGGTGCTCGACGGCGACGTCGTGCGCGAGAACCTCTCCAAGGGCCTCGGCTTCTCGAAGGAGGACCGCGACACCAACATTCGCCGCATCGCCTTCGTCGCCAACCTGCTCTCGCGAAACGAGGTCCCCGTGATCACCGCGGCGATCTCCCCATATCGCGACATCCGCGACGAAGCCCGGCAGATGATGGGCGACCGCTTCATCGAGGCCTACGTCAAAGCCTCGGTCGAGACCTGTGAGGAGCGCGACGTCAAGGGCCTCTACGCGAAGGCGCGTAGTGGTGAGATCAAGGAATTCACAGGTGTTTCAGATCCTTACGAGCCGCCTGAGAACCCCGAGCTCGTGATCGAGACCGAACAGCAGTCGCCGGAGGAGTCGGCGGCCCAGATCGTCGCCTATCTGGAACAGCACTCGTTCATCTCCGCGGCGCAATAGCCGGACAGATCTTCCTCGACCTCAGGAGCGCCAGCGCGGGATTATCGGCTGACGCCGAAAACCGCCATCGGCCGACCGCAGTCGCTAGCCTGCGCTCGGCCACTCGCCGCTGCCCGCGGCACGAGCTCGACCCCGACGGGAATCTCGGATGAACAACTATTGGGCATTTGCACAGATGACGGCGTCGAATGACCTCGTGGGCGATGCCGAGGCGTTGCAGCGGCGGATGGACGCCGACGGATACCTGTACTTCGAGCGCCTCATCGACCCAGACCGGCTCGCGGTGCTGCGCCGGGAGATGCTCATGGTTCTGGCCGACAACGGCTGGATTTCGGGAGGCGATGAGCTCGACTGCGCCCGGTGCCTGCGGGCGCATGTGCGCGAAGGTGATGACGAATTCTTCGCCGTCTACGACGAGATCCAGAAGCTCAAGGCTTTCCACACCCTCGCTCACGACCGGGATCTGCTCGAGGTCATGGGCGAAATCGTCGGTGAGACCGCCTTTCCGCACCCGCTCAAGGTCGCACGGCTCTCCTTTCCGACCAGCCCCTACGTCAGCACGCCGCCGCACCAGGACTACCTGAACAATCAGGGCACGCAATCGCTTACCGCGGCCTGGATCCCGGTCGGCGACTGCCCGATGAGTCAAGGCACGCTCGCGGTGCTGCGTGGCTCGCATCGCCGCGGGGTGCTGCCGCTGAAGTTTCACGTAGGCGCCGGAAACCGCCAAGCGATGCTGCCACCCGAGATGATCGACGACCTCACCTGGGTGACGGCCGACATGTCGGCCGGCGACGTGCTCCTGTTCGGGGCACTGACCGTCCACGCCGCGCTCCACAACGCGACCCGCTCGATGCGGCTCTCGGTCGACTTCCGCTTTCAGCCTGAGAAGGAGGTGCTCACCGACTTGGTTCTCGAGCCGCATTTCCAACGGCTGAGCTGGGAGCAGGTCTACGCCGGATGGCAATCGGACGAGTTCAAGTACTACTGGCGCGACCTCGACTACCAGGTTGCCGAGTACGACCGCAGTGTTTTCGGTGCCGAGATCACCAAGGACGACTACGCCGAAGTCACACGATACGAACAGGCGCGCAGGAAGGAAGAGGCCGACTTCGCGGCGAGAAGCCGCCCCACGAGTTGAGGCGGCGGGAACAGGGGGAGGCTCGCGCGGCTGGGCGGAGTCGAGCCGGCGGGCTCGTTCATTTCCGCGGCGGCCTAACCGTTTAGGGCGCATCGCCCTTAGTCTCGGGGTCGTGCACGGCGATCCTGAATCCTTCACCCGCACCTACCGCTTCGCCATGGCCGTCTCCAGCCCTTGGGCGAAGTGGTGGGGGCGGATGCAGGTCGAGGGCCTCGACGCAGTGCCGCGCTCGGGACCCGTGCTGCTGGCCGCCAACCACGACAGCCAGATGGACCCGATCGCAATCGGCGTCGCTGCGCGAAAGCACCGTCAGCTTCGAGCCCTGGCCAAGGCCCAGCTGTGGGACATCCGCGGCCTCAGCCCGATTCTCGACGGGATGGGGCAGATCCCGATCCTGCGAGGCGCCGGTGACGTTGGCGCCCTCGACCGCGCGATCGCCGATCTGCGCAAGGGAGTCTGCATCGGCATCTTTCCCGAGGGCACCCGCTCGCGCGGCCGGGTGATGCGGGCACGAAGCGGCATCGGGCGGCTTGCCGAGGCGGTCCCCGAAGCGACGATCGTCTGCGTCGCCGTCGCCGGCACCACCGACTACGCGCGCTTTCCGAAACGCCCGCGAGTCGGCTTGCGATTCTTTCGCCCCAGCGGCGGCGACTACCGGCCAGGAGAGGACCACGGAGAGTTCGCAGCCCGGCTGATGAACGAGATCCGCTCCAGCGTGGCCCCGGTGGCCTCCGGGCGCAAGCCTCGCCCGGCGCCCGCCGAATAGCCGCGCGCACGGATACCCTTCGGCGCGGTGACAACCGCAGGCACCAGCCGGCTGGCGTGGCTGATCCCGCGTCCGGGCGAGCCGGGAGCCGACCTCGCGAAGCGAATGCAGGTTCGGCTCAGCCTCGCGCTCATCCTCGCCAATCTGATCGGGGCGACGATCGTCTTCTCGATCGGAGTCTGGGTGCTGCCGTTTTCGCCGGGGATCGAAGACGAGGGGACCGTCCGGTTGGTCAACCTGATCGCGATCTGCGCGTTCTTCGCCCTGGTCAGCCCGATCGCGACCAGGTACGGGGCGAGGAAGCTGCGCGGTGTCAGCACGTGGCTGCTCGAGGACCGCACGCCGACGCCCGAGGAGCGCGTCGAGGCGCTGCGGGCTCCCCGGCGGATCGTCCGCTTGCATGTTGCGATCTGGTCGCTGGCGACGATCGTCTTCGGCGTGCTCAATGCGAACTATTCGCTCGAGTCCGGCCAGCGCGTGGCGATCACGGTCGCCCTCGGCGGCCTCACTACTTGTGCCGTCGCCTACCTGCTCGCTGAGCGCCAGCTGCGCCCGGTCGCGGCGCGGGCGCTTGCGGCGGGCGCGCCCGACCGTCGCCTAGGGCCAGGCGTGAAGACGCGGATCGTCGTTGCTTGGGCATTCGGCACCGCGGTGCCGATCCTCGGTCTGATGTGGATCGGGCTGTCGGCCCTTGTCGACGACGACTTCACCCGTGACGAGCTTGCGATAGTCATGCTCGCGATCGGCGGTGTCGGACTGCTCGTCGGCCTCTACGCCTCGATGCTCTCGGCGCGCGCCGTCGCCGACCCGGTCAACTCGCTGCGCGAGGCCGTGGCCCAGGTTGAAGAGGGCGATCTCGACGTAGAGGTCCCGGTCTACGACGGGTCCGAGATCGGTCGGCTCCAGGCGGGCTTCAACTCGATGGTCGCCGGGTTGCGGGAGCGTGAGCGGGTCCAGGATCTATTCGGCCGCCACGTCGGCGAGGACGTCGCCCGCGCGGCGCTCGAAGGCGACGTCGAGCTCGGCGGCGAGACCCGCGAGGTCTCAATCCTGTTCACCGACGTGGTCGGCTCGACGGAGATCGCCTCGGAGCGCGCGGCCCAGGAGGTCGTCGGCCTGCTCAACGGTTTCTTCGCCATCGTCGTCGAGGTGGTCGATCGCCACGGCGGCTGGGTCAACAAGTTCGAGGGCGATGCGGCGCTGGCGATCTTCGGCGCGCCCGTAGCGCTCGACGACGCGCCGTCGGCCGCGCTGGCGGCCGCGCGCGAGCTCTCGGAGCGCCTGCGCGGCGAGGTCGACGGAATCGAGGCGGCGATCGGAGTCTCGTGCGGCGAGGTGGTGGCGGGCAACATCGGCGAGGAAAGCCGCTTCGAGTACACCGTGATCGGCGATCCCGTGAACGAGGCGGCGCGGCTAACGGAGCTCGCCAAGGAAAAGTCCGGGCACGTGCTCGCGTCGGAGACGATTCTGGCGGGCGCGAACCGGCAGGAACGCAGCCACTGGGAGCTCGACGGTCGGGTGACTCTGCGGGGGCGGAGCTCGGAAACCCGGCTCGCAATCCTGGCGCAGCCCTGACGCCTATCTCCGGCGATCGCGCGCGCGAATCACCTTGGAGGGGAGTGCCGTCGAGTGTAGGCTGGAGGACAGGTGGTCGACGCGGGTCGTAAGCTCTCCCTTCGGCGGTGGCTGATTCCCAGCTTCGTGCTCGGTGTGCTCATGATTCCTGCGACCGCGACCGCGGTCGACCACCGGATCATGATCAAAGAGGTCTTCGCCGGCACCACGGGGTCAACCAGCAGCGACTTCATCGAGCTACAGATGTTCTCGGCGAGCCAGAACCTCGTCGCCGGGAACGAGGTCCATGTCTACGACAGCGCCGGCCTGCTCCAGGACACCTACACCTTCCCGGCCAATGTCGCGGGGACCACGAACCAGTCGTCGTTGTTGGTCTCGCGACAGAATGCGGTCACCTTCTTCGGCGTCTCCGCGGACCTGCTCGACTCGTCGGTCGAGGTCCCGTTCGGCGCCGGCAAGGCGTGCTACGAGGATGTCGACAACGTCACCGCCGGAATCATCGACTGCGTTTCCTGGGGCACCTACACCGGCGACCCGGACGGCGAGGACGGCGTTGCCGGAACGTTCGACGACACAGGCACCCCGGTGCCGCCGCCGGGGATCCCTAACGGAAATGCGATTCAGCGCGACATCACCGGCGGCACGAGTCCCACGCTGCTGGACGCCGGCGACGACACGGGCGACAGCGCGGCCGACTTCAACACTCTCGCCACCGCCTCTCCGCGTAACAACGCGGGCGAGGTCACCGATACCGCGGCCACCGCGAGCGTGGCCTCGGGCGTGCTCAACTTCGACGCCGCGGCCGGCGTAGCCAACAACCTCACCGTCGCACGCAGTCCGGGAATGCTGGTCGTGCGCGACAACGCGGCGCCCATCCTCGCCGGGGCCGGGTGCAGCCAGGTCCGCACCAACGAGATCACCTGCACGCTCGCGACGATCACGAGCCTCGACATCACCACCGCCGACGGCGCCGACATCGTCTCCACCGCGACCGCCATCGATGCCGTCGTAGACGGCGGAACGGGCAACGATCGGCTCACTACCCGCGACGGCGATGACTCGCTCGTCGGCGGGGACGGCACCGACACGCTGAGTCCCGGCACTGGCCGGGACGTGGTCGACGGTTCGGCCGGCGCCGACACCGCCACCTACGCGCCTCGAACCTCGAGTCAGGACGTCGACGTCGATCTCGACGGTGTTGCCGACGACGGCAACGCCGATGACGAGGTTGGCGGCGTCCGCGACAACGTCCTTGCCACCGTCGAGCGGGTGATCGGCGGAGCCGGTGACGACATGCTCACCGGCAACAACTTCGCCAACCGGCTCACCGGCGGCGGCGGCGTCGACACGCTTCGCGGTCTCGCAGCCAACGATCAGGTCTTCGCCAGCGGCGACGGCTTCGGCGACTTCGTCTTCTGTGGCTTCGGCACCGCCGATCATGTCCACGCCGATGTCGGCACCCCGGCCGACAGTTTTCCCACGAGCGGCACCGAGACCTGCGAACTGGTCAACTGAGCCGGAAACGGCGCCCCCCCGGCGTTCCGCAACCAGGGTGACTGCGTCAGCTTCGTCGCGGCGGGACCCGGGGCTCGCCTAACCCATAGGTGTCGTAAGCCCCCCAACGGCTGAAGGTCTTGTGGGTGGGGCCGTGGAAGTCCGACGATGCCGTCGGCACCAGCGAGAACTCCTCGCAGAGCTCGAGGCAATGCTTGGTCTGCTCGACCGTGTGCGGCGGATAGAAGGTCTCGATCCCGTCGAGACCGACGTCGCGGACGAGGCTCTCGACCAGATCGCGGACCTGTTCAGGATCCTGGACGTCCCAGTAGGGGTGGGCGACAACGGCGACGCCGCCGGCCTCGTGGATGATCTCGACCGCCTGCTCGGCGCTGGGCCATTGTCGCGAGACGAACGCCTTCGCGCCGGGGACGAGGTACTCCTCGAAGAACGGGCCGAGGTCGGGGCCGGCGCCTGCGGCCTTGGCGATGTGGGGGCGGCCGATCGCATCGGCGGCACCCGCCTTCTCCACCGCCTCCTCGAAGGTGACCTCCACCCCGTGTGAGTTCAGATTGGCGATGATCCGCTTGGCGCGGTCGACGCGCTCGGCCTGGGCCTTCTCGCACGCAGGCAGGATCTTGTCGACGTCGACCCAGTAGCCGCAGATGTGGAGGTCCTCCGAGTACTTGTGGACGCAGCTCATCTCCACAGCCGGGACGTTCTCGATCCCCAGCTCCTGCGCAGTGGCGCTTGCCTCGGCGACACCGGCGACCCCATCGTGGTCGGTCAGCGCCATCACCGTGATCCCGGCGGCAGCGGCGGCGCGAACGACGTCGGCGGGCTCGAGCTGGCCGTCGGAGACGACTGAATGGGACTGAAGATCGATCACGGGGCGCCCGATCCTAGCCCGTAGGCGGTTAGCGGGGTCGTTTCTTGACTCATCTTGCGACAATCACTGGATGAGGATCAGCGCCAAAGCCGACTACGCCGTTCGAGCCGCGCTCGAGCTGGCGGCGAGCCCCGACGGCCAGCCCGTCAAGGGCGAGCGGATCGCCGAGGCGCAGGGCATCCCCCTGCAGTTCCTCGAGCACATCCTGCTCGAGCTCAAGCATGCCCGCCTGGTACAGGCCCGCCGCGGCGCCAAGGGCGGCTACTGGCTGGCTCGCGACCCGGCCGAGATCACCGTGGCGGACGTGATCCGTGCAGTCGAGGGACCGCTCGCGAACATCCACGAGAACGCGCCCGAGGACCTTCATTACGAAGGCGCAGCCGAGCGTCTGCGCGATGTCTGGGTCGCGGTCAGGGCGGCGCTGCGCTCGGTGCTCGAGAGCGCGACGTTGGCCGAGGTCAGCCGGGGCGAGATGCCGTGGCGAATCGAGGCGGTTCTCAACGATCCTGAG
>JBKJXG010000312.1:0-4638 GCA_046716525.1 Solirubrobacterales bacterium | reverse complement strand
CGACTTCGCGAAGGCGCCGACGCACAGCAGCAGGCAGATCGCGACGACCGAGCCCTCGTTGACCGAGAAGGTCTCGCGCGCGGCCTCGAAGCTCTCGAGGTAGTCGAAGGTGCCGAGCTCGCGAAAGACGAGCAATGCCGCAAGGACCAGCCCCATGTCGCCGACGACGTTGATGACGAAGGCCTTCATCCCGGCCTTGGTCGCGGTCTGGCGCCGATACCAGTAGCTGATCAGGGCGTAGGAGGCGAAGCCGACTAAAGCCCAGCCGACGATGAGAAAGACGAAGTTGCCGGCGAGAATCAACAACAGCATCGAGAAGACGAAGAAGTTGAGGTAGCTGAAGAATCGCCGGTAGCCCGCGTCGCTGCCCATGTAGGCGGCCGCGTACAGGTGGATCAGGGTCGAGACCCCGGTGACGACGAGACACATGAACACCGAGAGCGGGTCGACCAGGATGTTGAGCTCGATCTCGAGCCCGGCGGCCGAGCCGTAATCCCACAGCGTCGAGGTCAGGTGCCGGCCCTCGACCGGTTCGTCGAGCAGCAGCACGAGGGCGCCGATCGCACAGAGGAAGGAGAGGCCGATCGCAGCCGTGCCCATGTAGCCGGCAGTCCTGCCCGGCAGCGAGCGCCAGCCGAAGGCGATCACCATGCTGCTCAGCAACGGCAGCCCGAGCACGAGCCATGCATACGTGGTGGCGCTCACCCCCGCAGCTCCCTGATCTGATCGACGTTGAGCGGGATTCGGCGGCGAAACATGGCGACGATCAGGCCGAGGCCGACGACGACCTCACAGGCGGCGACGACCATCACCACCAGCGCGAACACCTGGCCATCCTCGGTACCGCTGGAGCGCGAGAACGCGACCAGCGCCAGGTTGCCGGCGTTGAGCATGAGCTCGAGGCAGAGCAAGATCACCAGCGGCGAGCGGCGAAGGAGCACTCCCGCGGCGCCGGTGGCGAACAGCAGGGCGGAGAGGACGAGGTACCAGGAAACGTCCATTACGCCCCGACCTCTTCGGTCTCATCTCGCTTGCGACCCGCGAGCACGATCGCGCCGACGGCGGCGATCAGCAGCAGCATCGAGGCGGCCTCGAAGACGACGAGGAAGCGCTCGAGCAGCAGCTCGCCGATCGAGCCGGGCGAGCCGAAGCCGGCCGGGATCGTCGGGCCCTCGCTGTCGATCGCCTTCAGCGAGGTGCCGACGACCGCGATCGAGACCTCGACGAAAAGCGCCACGGCCAGAAGCGGCGCCAGCCAGCGCTGGCCCGGGATCGGCTCCCAAAGCGATTCCTCGACGCCACCGACGTAGGCGGTGACGAAGAGGTAGAGAACCATCACCGCGCCCGCATAGACGACGATCTGAGCCGCGGCGATGAACTCGGCGTGAAGCAGGAGGAAGAGGCCGGCGAGCGAGATCAGGTGGACGATCAGCGCCAGCACGCTGTAGAACGGATTTCGCAGGGCGATGACCGCGATCGCGCCGCCGAGAGCACCGATCGCGCCAACGAAGAACGCAACTTCCTCCACGGTTTACTCGCCTTCGCGCCGCAGCGGGGTGCGCTCGATCGGCTCGGCGAGCAGCATCTCCTTCGTGAAGATGAGGTCGCCGCGGTTGTAGTCCGCCATCTCGTACTCGTGGCCCATGGTGATCGCATCGAACGGGCAGGCGACCTCGCAGTAGCCACAGAAGATGCAGCGCGCCATGTTGATCTCATAGACAGCGGCGTAACGCTCGCCGGCGGAGACACGATCCTCGGGGTCGTTCTCAGCGGCAACGACGCGGATGCAATCGGCGGGGCAGGCCGCCGCGCACAGCGAGCAGCCGACGCACTTCTCGAGCTGCGAGTCCTCGAAGCGATGCAGCTTGTGGCGACCGCGAAACCGCTGATAGACGGGCGTCTTCTCCTCGGGGTACTGGATCGTCACCGGGCCTTCGAACAAGCGCGCCATCGTCGTCTTCAGACCACGCAGGGTCTCGCCGAAGGCCCGGTAGGCGCCCGCCGCGCCGCCCGGCTCGGGGCCGCGCTGGACCTCGACGACATCGTCGTCGTTCAGATACGGGAACTCTTCGCTCACGTCACCACCACCAATACAGCAGTGACCGCGATGTTCAGCGTCGCCAGTGGCAGCAGGACCTTCCAGCCCAGCGACATGAGCTGGTCGTAGCGCAGCCGCGGCACCGTCGCGCGAATCCAGATGAAGACCAAGATCAGGGTGAGGATCTTGGCGACCATCCAAATCGGGTCGAGCCAGCCGGGGCCGGGTCCCATCCAGCCACCGAGAAAGAAAGCGACGGCGATGCCCGAGACGACGAACATCTCCAGGTACTCGGCGAGCAAAAAGGAGGCGAAGCGGGTGCCGCCGTACTCGGTCTGATACCCCTGAACGAGCTCGGCGTCGGCCTCGGGGAGGTCGAACGGCGCTCGGTTGGTCTCGGCGAGGCCGGCGACCATGAAGATCAGAAAGCCGACGAACTGGGGGACGATGAACCAGATCTCGTCCTGGGCCTCGACGATCGAGACCAGCGACAGCGAACCGGCCATCATGATCGCGCCGAGCAGGGACAGGCCCATCGCGATCTCATACGAGATCAGCTGCGCGGCCGCGCGCATCGCGCCGAGGAAGCTGTACTTCGAGCCCGACGACCAGCCCGAGAGCAGCAGGCCGTAGAAGGCGAGTGAGCCGAAGGCAAAGAAGTAGAGGACGCCGATCGAGACATCGATGCCGTAAAAGCCGACGCCGTCCTTGACGTCACCGAACGGCAGGATCGCGATCGTCGTGATCCCCGAGAAGATCACCAGCGCCGGGCCGAGCGCGAACAGGAACGGGACCGCAGCATCGGGGCGAAAGACCTGCTTGCCGGCGAGCTTGAGGATGTCGGCCAGCGGCTGCATCATGCCCACGGGGCCGACGCGGTTGGGGCCGTAGCGGTGCTGGAAGCGGCCGATCAGCTTGCGTTCGACGACGGTCAGCACCGGGACGATGAGAAAGACCCCGAGGAAGATCAGGATCGACTTCGCGACCATGATCCAGGCTGCCTCGGTGAAAGCGACATCGGCGATCATCGCTTGATCACCTCGATCGTCTCGGCGCCGTTGAGCAGGTTGGCGTTGTCTCGGGAGGTGCCTTCGATCAGAAAGGCGGCGCCGGGGCGCATGCGCTCGCGGATCACCGCGTGGGCGCGAACGGAGTGGCCGTTGGAGCGAACCTCGACCTCATCGCCCTCGTTGAGATCGAGGCGCTGGGCGTCGGACGGGGCGAGCTCGAGGCGCTGGGTTGGCGACAAGAACTGAAGTGCGACGTTGCGGTCGGTGACCTCGCTGGACCAGAGGTCTCGGTACGTGCCTAGCTTGAGTGAGGCCCCGGCGCCGGAGGGGGCGTCGCCGGACCCATCTCGCGGAGAGGCTGCTGCAGAGGACTCGGCGCCGGAGGGGGCAGTGTCGGACCCATCTCGCGGAGTGACGTCGTTGGTGGGAGCCTCGGCTTGATGGCCGCTTCGATGGTGAGTGTCCGCCACACCCCCTGCCGGCGCCGAGTTCCACGGGCCCTGTTTGGATTCTTCTCTGTCCTGCCAGCGGAGGCCGGTGGGGGAGATCTCCTCGGGGGTGAGGTTGGCGTAGAAGGGGACGTCGTTGGCGATCGCGGTGAGGGCCTCGAGGGCGGAGTCGATCCCGGTTTCGTCGTCGAGGCGGGCGGCGAGCTCGGCGAGCACCTGCCACATCGGGCGCACGTTGCCGGGGCGCGGAACGGCGGGACGCAGGCGCTGCAGGCGCCCATCGGGATGAGTGACCGTGCCCTCCTTCTCGGCGTAGGACTCCGCCGGCATCACGATCGCCGAGGCTTCGGCGGAGGCGGTTTCGAACATCGAGATCGAGATCACGGTGCGCGCCTTGCGTAGCGTCTCGGCCCAGGCACCGCCGTTGGCGAGGTCGCGGATCGGGTCGGCGTTGACCAACAAGATCGCGTCGAGCTCGTTGGCCTCGAGCCCCTCGCGAATCGCGGCCGCGCCGAGACCGTCGGTGCCGGCGCCCAAGCCTGGGGTCGAGTCAGGAGTGCAGCCGACCTCGCGCAGGCCGCGCGCGTTGGTGGTGTCGGGAACGCCGAGCAACCCGGCTCCGGGGCTCGCGCTGCGCAGATGCCCCCCAACCGCGAGCAGCGCATCGAGGGCGCCGTCGCCGAGGCGCTCGCCGTAGACGATCACGGTCTTGCCGGGGCGCAGCTCGCCGCCGATGCGCTCGGCCGCCGCTCGATGGGGACCGTCTGGCGCCGGGTCGTCGCCGAGCTCGGCCGCAAGTGCAGCGGTGAAGGCGGCGGCGTCACCGGGCGCGTAGCGCGCCGTTTCCTCGGCTCCGCCGTCGAGTGCGGTCGGGCGCTCTGAGGCGACGACGACGCGGGCACCGTTTCGGATCGCACGCCGCAGGCGCAGGTCGAGAATCGGCATCGCGTGCAGCGGGTCGGTGGCGAGCACGAGGATCGACTCGGCTTGGTCGATGTCGCTGATCGAAGCGGCGATATCGGGGGCGGACAGCCTCGCCAGCAGCTCGCGCGGGATCTCGGCGGCGTCGGTGGTCACGTTGGCCGAGCCGAGCCCGCGGATGATGCCCTGGACGAGATAGCCCTCCTCGTTGGAGCTCTGG
>JBKJXG010000311.1:0-2567 GCA_046716525.1 Solirubrobacterales bacterium | reverse complement strand
GTCGTCGCGCTTCCCGAGGAGATGCCCGTCAACGAGACCGCGATGCTCGAGCGCGATCTCGCCACCGCCGTCGGCCTCGAGGTTGAGCGGATCTTCTGCAACGGCCTCTATCCAAAGCGCTTCACGGTCGCGGAGACGAAGCGGATCGCCGAGGCGGCCGACGGTGGCGACGAGCTCACGCGCGCCGCCTGCCGTGCCGCGATCGGTCAGGCGCGGCGCGCCCGCGCCCAGCGCGAGCAGCTTGCCAGGCTCGAGCAGCTGACACGCGCGCCGGTGACGACCCTGCCGTTCCTCTTCGAGCCCGAGATCGGGCTCGAGGAGATCGGCACGCTGGCCGAGAAGGCGGGGAGCTGATGGCGTCGGTCGCCGAGCTGCTCGAAGACAAGCGAATCTGCATCTGCGCCGGCTCCGGCGGGGTCGGCAAGACGACGACGTCGGCAGCGATCGCGGCCGGAATGGCTGCACGCGGCAAGCGCGTAGCGGTGCTGACGATCGATCCGGCCAAGCGCCTCGCCGACTCGCTGGGCTTGCCCGAGCTCGGCAACACCGAACGCCAAGTCGACCCGGCGTTGTTCACGAAGGCTGGGATCGACGTCGGCGAAGGCGAGCTCTGGGCGATGATGCTCGACGCCAAACAGACCTTCGACGACGTCGTCAAACAGCACGCGCCAGACGCCGAGACCCGGGAACGGATCCTCACGAACCGCATCTATCAGCAGCTCTCCGCGGCGCTGGCCGGCTCGCAGGAGTACATGGCGATGGAGAAGCTGTTCGAGATCGACGCGGAGAATCGCTACGACCTGCTCGTGCTCGACACGCCGCCGGCGCGAAACGCGCTCGACTTCCTAGACGCCCCCAAGCGTCTGACCCAGTTCATCGAAGGGCGGGCGTTGCAGGTGTTCATGAAGCCGACCGGATTCGGGATGAAGGTGTTCGGGCGCGGCACGTCGCTGATCTTCTCGGTCCTGCGACGAATCACGGGCGTCGATCTACTCGAGGACCTGGCCGAGTTCTTCCAGGCGTTCAGCGGCATGGTCGGGGGCTTTCGCGAACGCGCGCGCCGGGTCAACGAGCTGCTCGGCGACAGCGAGACCGCGTTCCTCGTCGTCTGCGGGCCTCAGGACGAGCCGATGTCCGAAGCCGTGCACTTTCGCAGCAAGCTGGAGGAGGCGAAGATGCCGTTCGGGGGCGCGATCGTCAACAAGGTCCACTACGAAGGCAGGCTCGGCGGCAAACGCGCCGAGCTCGAGCGATCGCTGACGGCGAACGTTTCGGGCGACGAAGAGCTCGCCGCCACGATCGTGGCCAATTTCGGCGACTTCGCCGCGCTCGCGGCTCGCGACCGTCGCAACGTCAAGCGGCTCGTCGCTGAGATCGGCAGCGATGCCGTGATCGAAGTCCCCTATCTCGACGCCGACGTCCACGACCTTGCCGGCCTGATGGAGATCAATCGCTACCTGTTTGCATCCGGCGCGAAGGAGCGCAACCGGATCGCGGCATCAGCCTGAGCTCACGGCCGTACGTGCAGCTCGACGGGCTGGGCTAGGAAATTTCGGCGTGCTCGTCTGGGTGCGCGCGCCTGGTGCGGTCGTAGGCGATCTCGCGCACGCTCCACTCCGTCGTCTCGGGCGCCGGGAAGAGCCCGGCGACGCGATCGTGGTGCGCGGCACGTTCGGCCCGGGTCTGCTCGATCAGTCGCAACACAGGGCTCGGCGGACGCTCGCCGTCCGGCTCGTCGCCCAAAGCTTCGTCTTCGTCTGACTGCTCGACGAGCTCCAGTGGCTTGGCCTCACCGTTGAACAGCTTTCTCGCTCTCTCGATCACCATCGACTCCTCGGGCTCGGGGTTCGGTTCGAGTGAGATTCGTTGATCGAGCTGGGATACCTCCTCGGCGTCCGACCGCGGGTCGACCGATCGCTCGAGCTCATCGATCAGCTCGGGCTCATCCCATTCGTCGCGCAGCTGCGCGGAGACCTCGACCGTGTCCAGGTCCCATTCGGTCGTGCCGCCTCGTTGTTCGGCTGCACCGTCTCCGACGGCGAGGCCGTCGGCCAGCAAGATCTCGTCGGCGGTCGCCCGCAGGTCCGACCCGAGGTGGCCGGCGGCCGCGTCCGTGAGAATCGCACGGGCGAGGTCTTCGAGCACGGCAGCGGTCTCTGCAGGGGGCACCGACCGGCTGCCCGCCGGTGGCTCACCGCTCCAGAGCTCGCGTTCGAGGCCAATGGCGCGGTCGACGACACTCTTGACCTCGCCGCGGCGCTCGGGCTCGGCACAAAGCGCAGCGATGCGCATCGAGAGACCCAGGTTCGCCGGGCCGCCACCCTCGAGCAGGAATCGCAGCGAGAGCAGGTGGTCGTTGAGAGCCTCGACCACGACGTTTCGCTCGAGCCCGGCCTCGAAGCGGTTGATCGCGCGGCCGAGCACGATCGGAAAGCCGGGTCGCTCCGCGGCGCGACGTTGAAACGGGCTGCCGGGCGTGGCGAGCGCTCGTGAGAGAGACGTCAGGCCGGCGAGCTCAGGCGAGGTCAAGCGATAGCCGCCCGGGCGCTGGCGACCGGCGCCGGTGG
>JBKJXG010000310.1:0-2988 GCA_046716525.1 Solirubrobacterales bacterium | reverse complement strand
ACCGAGATTCGCCTCGGCACCGGAGTGGTCGGCGTGTTTCAGCGTGGCCCGGCGTTATTGGCACAGCAGGCCGCGGCGCTGGCCGACGCCAGCGGCGGACGGTTCGTGCTCGGGATCGGCGCTTCTTCGGATCGGATCGTCGAGGGCTGGAACGAGATTCCCTTCGAAAAGCCGCTCTCAAAAGTCGAGCAGACCGTCGATTTCCTGCGACCGGCGCTCGCCGGCGAACGCACCGGCAACGGCTTCAAGATCGAGTCGACACCGCCGCCGGTCCCGATCATCCTCGCCGCGCTGCGCGGCAAGATGCTGCGCCTCGCCGTCGACAAGGCCGACGGCGCCTTCACCAACTTCCTGCCGATCTCGGGCCTGGCGCGGGTGACCGAACAGCTCGATGGCGCCGACCAGGGCTTCGAGCTTCTTTGCCGCTTCTTCTGCCTCCCGGGCGAACGCGAGCAGATCGAGCCGATCGCGCGCTTCATGTTCGCCTCTTACGTGACCGTGCCCGTCTACGCCGCTTTTTATCGCTGGCTCGGCCACACCGAGGCGATCGCCGAGATGTGCGAGGCGTGGACGGCCAAGGATCGCGAGCGCGCGATCGCGGCCGCGCCTTGGGACCTGATCGAGGAGATGTTCGTTCTGGGCTCGCCCGAGCAGATGAAGGCGCGACTTCAAGAGTTCGTCGCCGGCGGAATCACGCTGCCGGTGATCACGCCGATCACGACACCCGACAAGCTCGGCGAACTGATCGAAGCCCTGGCGCCGGGCTAGATCGCGCGCGACAGGCTCAGCGCGTACAACTCGTCGGGGTCGGTCCACCACTCGACCAGCTCGAGGCCGGCGTCGGCGTAGCTCGATTCGAGGCGCTCGCGAGTGAACTTGGTCGAGATCTCGGTTCGCATCTCCTCGTTTCGCGCGAAGTGAACCCGCATGTCGAGCTCGGTGATGTCGATGAACTGCTCCGCGAGCGAGCGCAGGCGGATATCGATCCACTCGTTGTCGGCGTCCCAAAAGGCGACGTGTTCGAACAACTCGGTGTCGAAATTCGCGCCGAGCTCGCGGTTCAAGACGCTGAGCACGTTGCGGTTGAACTCGGCCGTGACGCCGCCGGCATCGTTGTAGGCGGCCTCGAGCCTGGCAGGGTCCTTGACCAGGTCGGTGCCGAGCAGGAAGCGATCGCCCGGATACATCAAGGTCGCGATCCGAGCGAGAAAGCTGCGACGCGCGGCGGGGCGGAAGTTGCCGATCGTGCCGCCGAGAAAAGCGATCAAGCCACCCTCCTCGCGCGGAATGCGCTCGAGATGGGTCTCGTAGTCGCAGACGATGCCGCGAACCCGCAGCCCCTCGTACTCTCTGACGAGCTCGTCGGCGACGCGACGGGTGATCTCTTCCGAGATGTCGACCGGGATGTAGGTCTCGAGCGATCCCGCAGCGCTCATCGGATCGAGCAGGCAGCGGGTCTTCGAGGCGGCGCCCGAGC
The DNA here is from genome assembly GCA_046716525.1 of Solirubrobacterales bacterium. Lineage (GTDB taxonomy): Bacteria > Actinomycetota > Thermoleophilia > Solirubrobacterales > 70-9 > WHSW01. The sequence goes on along the minus strand of JBKJXG010000310.1, from coordinate 1,511 downwards.
CGAGCTCGATCAGCGTCGTCGGCTGCGCGGCGGCGACGATCGCCGCGGCGCCGCCTTCGAGGATCTGGCGCTCGATTCGGGTCGGGTAGTACTCGGGCATCTCGGTGATGCGCTCGAACAGCGCCGAGCCGCGCTCGTCGTAGAAGTACTTCGGGGGCAGCTCCTTGAACGGACAAGAAAGGCCCTCACGCACGACCTCGGCCATGCCGGCGAGGGCACCGCCTTCTGGCAGGTGCACCTCGACCTGCGTCTGCTCGTCTCCCGCCGTTGTCTTCACGTTCATCTTTCTGGTCGGCTCAGCGGCGATTCCCTACGAATCCCTGACGCAGCGAAAGCCCGAGAAGATCTGCGAGCGCTCAGCCAGGTCCCAGTTACGAAAGCTCGGGCGGATGACGCTGCGCCGCGTCGCCCAGGCGCCCCCGCGCAGCACCTTGTAGCGATCGCCGAAGAAGACCTCGGAGTACTCGGCGTAGGGGAATGCCGAGAAGCCCGGATAGCCCTCGAACTCCGACGAGGTCCACTCCCAGACGTCTCCCAGCATCTGCACCGCACCCGATTGCGAGGCAGCGTCGCTGTAGGCGCCCGCCGGCGCGCAGCCGAAGGCGAGCAGGTCGAGGTTCGCGCGGTCACGGTCGGAACCCTCGGCCGCGGCTTCCCACTCGAATTCGGTCGGCAGCCGCTTGCCTGCCCAGCGCGCGAAGGCGGCGGCCTGGTCCCAGCTGACGTGGACCACCGGCAGGGCCGGATCGATCGGGTCACGGTGCCCGAATACGGTGGTCACCCAGCCATCGCCAGCGCGCTGCCAGTACAAGGGTGCCTCGGCGCCGGTTTCGCCGACGAACTCGGCGAAGGCAGCGTTGGTCACCGGGGTGCGGTCGATCTCGAACCCGGGGAGCTCGACCGCGTGGCGAGGGCGCTCGTTGTCGTAGGCGAAGCCGTCGGCAGCGGCGCCGATCTCGTACGAGCCGGCTGCCACGGCGACCAGCTCAGGGCCCTCTGAAACGGGTTCGCGGGACACCGAATCGTCGATCTCGACCGGCTCGTAGCCGTCGATCATCTGCAGCAGCTGGAGCATCGTCTCGTTGTGCTGATGCTCGTGGGCGAGGATGAGCTCGTAAACGTAGCCGTCGAGATGAACAGGATTCTCAGTCTCGGTCAAGTCGACGTCCTCGAGCACGTCCAACGTGCGGGCGCGGACCTCATCCATATAGGCGCGCAGCTCATCGCCTCGCAGGATCGGGAGCTCGTTGCGCTGCATGCGCGGATTCTCGATCGCGTCGTAGAAGCGCCCGAGCTCGCCGCGCATCGGTTCGCGCCCACCGACACCTTGGACGAGCCAGAGTTCCTCGAAGTTCGCGATGTGCCCGAGATCCCAGGCGAGCGGACTGAGGATTGGCGAGTAGACCGTGTTGAGCTGCTCGTCGGCCATCGGCGCGATCAGCGCCAGGGTGCGCTCGCGCGCCTCGGTGAGGCGGTCGGCGATGCTCTGGTTGAGATCGGCGGGCGCGGCG
>JBKJXG010000309.1:0-14642 GCA_046716525.1 Solirubrobacterales bacterium | reverse complement strand
GCCGGCCTCGTCGACAACAAGGTCTGCGCGATCGACGAGACCTGGTCGGGGCTGCGCGTCGTCTACCGCCTCGAAAACCGCTGATTAGAGCGGTGTAGGCGGGTCCGGGCGGTCAGCGCTGCAGGCGCTGCATGACATCATCTCGTTCGCAGAAGGCGGCGATCTCGCGCGAGAGCACGCCCCCCTGCCATGCCAGCGGCGAGGAGCCTTCATCCTCGCTGATCAGCTTCGCAGACGCCAGGCTCTCGGCCCATTGTGCCGCCACCGCGTAGGGATGGCCCGGATCGGCGTCGTCGCGGCTGGCGACGACCAGGGCCGGGATCTCGCAGAGCTCGAGCTCGGAGAGGTCGTCGAACGGGCTCGAGCGCGGTACCTCACGAAGGGCCTGGGCTACCGCGCTGAGATCGTGATGCAGGCTGAGGCGCTCACGCGTGATTCGCAGCACCGTCTCGCGCCAGCCAGGGTCGAGACCCTCGTCGTAGGCCTCGAGGAAGCCGTCGATCCCGCCCGTGTGCAGGCCATCGGCAAGGCGGTCCCAATAGGCGAGGCTCTCCCCCGTGCTCGGCGAGCCGGTGAAAACTGGCCCGATGACGACCATCGCCGCGACGCGTTCGGGATTGGCGAGGGCATGCGCGGTGAGCGTATGCGCTCCCATCGAGTGACCGGCGAGGACGTAGGGAGCTCCGTGAGTTTGAGCTTCGATGACGCGGCCGAGGTCTGCGGTCAACTCCGCATATGAGTAGCCCTCGCTCGCCGGCGCGCGATCGGATTGACCGTGGCCGCGCGCGTCGTAGGCGATCGTGCAATATCCCTTGCGCGCGAGCACGTTGGAGCCGTGAACCACGTAGCGGCGCGTGGCCGTGAGCCCGTGGAGCAAGACGATCGGGATGCCGTCGCCAGCGCGCTCACCGGCCAGTCGTCCGCCACCGGAGACCGTAAAGGAGACCGGCTCGAGTTCGTCTGCGCCTGCGCTCGGGCTCATGCTGGTCCGGCGGCGCGGGCGAGCGAGAGCGCCGCCGCCAGGTGCTCGACATCCTTGTAGCGAAGCCCGAGCAGGGCAACGTGGCGGTAGCGGACCGCGCCCTGTGGATCGACGATGAAGATCGAGCGTCGCACCAGTCCGCCCGGGCCAACCACACCGTAGGCACGCGCTGTCAAATGCTCGGGATCGGCAAGTAGCGGCACCGTCAGGTCATGCTCTTCGGTGAAGCGATCATGCGAGCTGACCGACTGCGGCGAGATCCCGATCACCTCGGCGTCGAGCTCGTCCAGATGATCCGCTGCGTCGCGGTAAGAGCAGAACTGCCGCGTGCAAACAGGCGTGAAATCACCCGGATAGAAGGCGAGCACGACCCAGCGGTCGCGGCGCTCTGAGAGCCTGAAACGCTCGCCTGCGGTCCCGGACAGCTCGAAGTCCGGGGCCTCGTCGCCGATCTCGATCCTCGACACCGGGTTCAGAGTAGACGGCTCTATTCGGACCCGACCGTAACGCTGTCGATCGTGACGACCTGAAGCGGCTGCTCGGTCGCCGGATCGCCGAGCGCGGCGATCAGGTCGACCACCGGCTCGCCGGAGCTGACCTCCCCGAGCACAGCGTAATCCGGTGGCAGCCCGGCGTCGGCGGGCGCCGTGACGACGAAGAACTGGCTGCCGGAGGTACCCGGCGGCTCGTTGCCCGTCTTTGCCATCGCCACGAGTCCACGCGAGTAGACCGTGTTCTGCGGAGGGGCTTCAATCACCGAGTAACCGGGACCCCCCGTTCCGTCACCGTTCGGGTCGCCGCCCTGGATCACGAAACCGGGCGCGATGCGATGAAAAGTCGTGCCGTCGTAAAAGCCCTGTTCAGCCAAGAAGGCAAACGAGTTGGCCGTCTTCGGCGAGCTCTCGGTGTCGAGCTCGATCTCGAAGCTGCCACAGCTGGTCTCGACCGTGGCCGTCGCCGGCTCGCCCCGCTCCAGCACCGGCTCGGCTCGCTCGAACGTGTCCGGTTTGGGAGCGGGTGCCTCAACCTCCTGGCACTCCCCCTCCGCCACCGTCTCGCTCGCTGACGACGCGGCAGGCTCAGCGTCGTCATCGGAGCCGCAGGCAGCGACGGCGAAAGTCACGACGCCCAGAGCGAGCAGGGCGACGAGCCCGCGCTGCAACCGTTTCACCATGGCGGCGCACCCTAGTCGATCGCCCGGCGGGCGCCTGCTTGCGATGATGCAGAGGTGCCCGAGTCAGATCGGCAGATCCCGGCCCGCATCCGCGTCACGGGCCGCCTGCTCAACGCCACGGTCGCCCGCGCGCCTTGGCTGTGGCCCGTGCTTCGTCCCCCGATGCAGGGCTTTTTTGATCGCTCTGCGCAGGGCTGGGACGAACGTACAGGCGCGGGATCGGTTGACCACCTCGCGGCGTTGGCGGCGGCGACGGCTCATATTTCCTCCCACCCCGAGCGAGTGCTCGATATCGGCACCGGAACCGGCGAGGCTGCGCTGTTCCTCGCTCGTGAGTATCCGCGGGCGCGGGTTCGCGGGGTCGATCTCTCGACGGAGATGATCCGCGTCGCGAAGGCGAAGGTCGGCCTCGATCCCGAGGGCCGGATCGCGTTCAAGGTCGCCGACGCATCCGCCCTCCCCTACGGCGACGAGGCCTTCGACCTCATAACCCAGGTCAACACCCCCCCATTCTTCGGCGAGATCGCCCGGGTACTGCGTCCGGGCGCTTGTGTCGTGATCGCCTCCAGCAGGGGCGATGCGACCCCGTTCTACACCCCCGAGCCGGTGCTCGAGCGTGGATTCCGCCGGCACGGCATCGAGTTGGTCGAGCACGGCGCCGCGGGCGCCGGAACCTTCTCGATCGGACGCATGCCCCCCAGCGGTCTCTAAGTAGGCTGCTGAGCCCCTTGGCAGAGCCGAAACGTCACCTGCTGCTCGTCAACCCGTCCGCCGGCGGCGGCAGGGCCGGCGAGATGTTGCCGAAGGTCGAACGCGCGCTGAGCGAGCGCGGTCTTCAGTACGAGCTGGTCTTGACGACGGGGATCGAGCACGGATGCCAGGAGGCGGTTGCCGCTGCTGGGCGCGGGCAGATCCCGGTGGTGGTCAGCGGTGACGGGCTCATCGGCCAGGTCGGCGGCGCGCTAGCCGGCACCGGGGCTGTGATCGGCGTGATCCCCGGTGGCCGGGGCAACGACCTCGCCCGAGTGCTCGGAATCCCGGTCGAGCCGGAGGCAGCGGTCGAGACGCTGGCCACAGGCCGTGCACGCGAGATCGACGTCGGAGAGGTCGACGGCAAGCGTTTTCTCGGCATCGCCAGCTGCGGCTTCGACTCGGATGCGAATCGGATCGCCAATGAAGCGACGTGGGTCCGCGGGCGGCTCGTTTACCTCTACGCGGCTTTGCGTGCGCTCTGGGACTGGAAGCCGGCCACGTTCACCCTGAGCTTGGACGGCGAACGCCACGACCTCGCCGGCTACTCCGTCGGCGCCGCCAACAGCCGCGCCTACGGAGGTGGCATGTACGCCGCGCCCGACGCCGAGCTCGACGACGGCCTCCTCGACGTGGTCACGATCGGCCACATGCGCAAGTTCCGCTTTCTCGCCACGGTCCTGCCCAGGGTCTTCAAGGGCACCCACATCGAACTGCCCGAGGTGAGCTCCTACCGCGCCGCCGAGGTACAGATCGGCGCGGACCGACCGTTCGCCCTCTATGCCGATGGCGATCACCTCGCCGACCTGCCGGTGACGATCCGACTACTGCCGCGGGCGCTGCGCGTGATCGTGCCGCGATGAGCTCAGTCTCGCGAGCCGGCCCCGGCCTACGTGCCAAGCTGGCGCTCGCCCGCGCCACCGGCGCCCTCAGCCGGCGCAGCGGTCGCGGCGGCGGGACGACGCTGCCTGGCCGGTTGCTGTTGCGGATGGAGCCCGAGGCGATCGCATACCTTGGCCGCTCGCTGACGGCCGGGACGACGATCGTCAGCGCGACCAACGGCAAGACGACGACGGCCGGGATGATCTCGTCGGCTCTGCGAGCTGCCGGGCGCGAGCCGGTCCACAACCACGCCGGATCGAACATGAGCTGGGGAGTGGCCACGGCATTGCTCGAACAGCGCGGCAGCGAGGGCCTGTTCGAGGTCGACGAAGCCTGGCTGCCGCGCGTGGTTGAACAGCTCGATCCACAGCTGATCGTGCTCGGCAACCTCTTTCGCGACCAGCTCGACCGCTATGGCGAGCTCGAGCATCTCGCCGACGAATGGGCCGAGATGGTCGCTGAGCGTGCCGGGAGCCTGGAGCTGGTGCTCAACGCCGACGATCCACTCGTCGCCGATCTGGGCCGCGACGGTGCGCTGCAACGACGCCCCGGCGTCACCTATTTCGGGATCGAAGACGCCGCCCAGGCGCTGCCTGAGCTTCAACACGCCCACGATGCCAAGCACTGCCGCCGCTGCGGTGCCCCCTACGTCTACGAGCGCGCCTTCGTCGGGCATCTCGGCCACTACGACTGCCACAACTGCGAGGCGACCAGGCCGCGCCCGGAGATCGCCGCAACGCAGATCGAGCTGCACGGGATGAGCGGCTCGACCTCGCTGATCACGACGCCGGAGGGCGAGTTGCGCCTGGAGCTGCCGCTGCCGGGCCTCTACAACGTCTACAACGCCCTAGCCGCCCTGGGCGCGGCACTTCGCCTCGACGTCGGGCTCGAACGCGCCAAAGCGGGCCTCGAGGCCGTCGAAGCTGTATTCGGGCGTGTGGAGACGATCGAGGTGGCGGCCAAGGCGGTTTCGATCCTGCTGATCAAGAATCCCGCCGGCGCGAACGAGGTACTGAGAACGCTGCGCCTCGAGGCCCAGGCCGGCACGCCCCTCGAGCCCGGGCTCGACGTCTGGATCGCCCTCAACGACCACACCGCCGACGGCCGCGATGTCTCCTGGATCTGGGACGCTGACTTCGAGTTGCTCGCGGGGCACGCTCGCCGGGTCACCTGCTCGGGCACGCGGGCGCCCGAGATCGCCTTGAGGCTGAAGTACGCGGGCATCGATCCACGATCGATCGCGGTCGAACCGCAAATCGAGCGCTCTCTCGATCAAGCCGTTGCCGGGGCGCCGGCCCGACTGTTCGCTTTGCCGACCTACACGGCGCTGCTCGAGCTGCGAACGATGCTCGCCTCGCGCGGGCTCGCCGAGGACTACTGGCGATGAGCGTTATCGGCCAGTCAGGACGAGCCTTGTCGCGCGAAGCGATCTGGCATGACGTCGAATGCGGCTCGTATGCGGCAGATCTCGCTGCCTGGACCGAGCTCGCTGTCGCCGCCTCGGGGCCTGTGCTCGAGCTCGGTGCGGGAACCGGGCGGGTCAGCCTGTACCTCGCCCGCAGGGGCGTCGAGGTCGAGGCGCTCGACGTCTCGTCCGAATTGCTCGCCGAGCTCGCCGCTCGAGCCGCGGCGGCGCGATTGGTGATCGCTACCACCGAAGCCGACGGGCGCGCGATCCCGCCACTGCGGCAGTTCGCGGCCGTGATCGCGCCGATGCAGTTCGTGCACTTGCTCGGGGGAGTCGATGGCCGCGCCCTGATGCTGCGCTGCGTGCGAGCGCAGCTCGCGGGCGGCGGCCTGTTCGCGGCTGCGGTGCTCGCCCAACGGGCGCGACCCGTGCCCGAGATCGGCGGCCTCGTCCCCGATGTGGTCGAGCTCAACGACTGGATCTACTCGAGCCTGCCGCTCGAGCTCGTCGAGGCCGATGACGGCGTCGAGTTGCGCCGGCTGCGGCAGATCGTCTCACCCGAGGGAGTGCTGAGCGAAGAGACGAACGTCGTGCGCCTCGACCACGTCGCCCCGCACGAGCTCGAGATCGAAGCTGAGGCGGCCGGCTTCGAGGTACGCAGCCGGATCGACGTCCCCCCCACCGAGGATCACGTCGGCTCGGTCATCTGCGTACTCGAGGCCGGCTCATGAAGCTACGGCTGCTCGCGCTCTATCCAGAGCAGATGAACATCTACGCCGATCGCGGCAACATCGTCTTCTTGCAGCGCCGGTGCGAATGGCGTGGAATCGGCTTCGAGCTCGCCACAGCCGGGCCCGGCGAAGGCTTCGATCCGGCCCGCCACGACCTGATCTACATCGGCGGTGGCCAGGATCGCGATCAAGAGCTGGTCGCTGGCGACATGCTCGAGACCAAGCGAGATTCGCTCGCCGCGGCCGTCGACTCGGATGCAGTCGTGCTCGCAGTCTGTGGCGGCTATCAGCTTCTCGGTCACAGCTATCAGCTCGGCCAAGAGTGCATCGGCGGGCTCGGGCTCGTCGATCTCGAAACCGTGCGGGACCCCGGCCCGAGGCTGATCGGCAACGTCGCGATCGAGGCCGACATCGGCACCGGCTCAACCGAGCTCATCGCCGGCTTCGAAAACCACGGCGGCCGCACTCAACTCGGTCCTGCGGCAGTGCCGCTGGGACGGGTGATCAAGGGTCACGGCAACAACGGGCGCGACGGCTATGAGGGGGTGCGCCATCGAAATCTCTTCGGCACCTATTTGCACGGCCCGTTGCTGCCCAAAAATGTCGTGCTTGCAGACCGCTTGATTCAGCTCGCGCTGGCGCGCGCTGAGGGCTCCGAGCCCGCGCTGAGTGGCCTCGACGACGCCTTCGAGCAGGCGGCCCACCGCTCGGCGCGAGCCGCGGCGGGGGCTTGAGCGCGCTTATCGCCCCGAGGAACCGAAGCCATCTTCGCCACGGGCGCTCGACGTGAGCTCGTCGGCCTCCGCCGGTGCGGCCTCGGCGAAAGTCGTCAGCAGCAGCTGGGCGATGCGGTCGCCGGGCTCGACTTCGAAATCCTCGTCGGGGTCGGTGTTGAGCAACAAGACCCTCAGCTCTCCGCGATAGCCGGCATCGATGAGCCCAGGCGCGTTGGCGAGAGTGACGCCGCATTTGGCAGCGAGTCCCGAGCGCGGCAGCACCAGCCCCGCGTGTCCCGGCGGAATCTCGACGGCGAACCCGGTGCCGACGCTGGCGCGGCCTCCCGCGGCAGCCACGGTCGCTCGCTCGGCGGCGTATAGGTCGAGCCCGGCATCGCCGGGGTTGGCGCGGCTCGGGAGCTTCGCCGCATCACTCAGACGCCGGACGCGAAGCTCCACCTAGCGCTCACCGTCGGCGCCTGCGCCGTTGAGCGAGAACTCGGCGAATCGATGCGCCACCGCAATCGGAACTCGCGCTCGTACATGCACTCCGTCAGGCGTTTCCTCGCGGTCGAGATCGCCGGCGAGCTGATAGAGCTCGGAAAGCCTGGCGCCCTCGTCGTAGGGCACCAGCAATTCGATCTCGCGCAGGGTTTCGTCGAACGCGGTCTCGATCGCGTCGCGAAGCTCGTCCAGCCCCTCGCCTGACTCGGCGGAGATCCCGATTGCGTCAGGGACGCCGACGAGCAGGTCGTGGCGCTCGGCCTCGTCGAGCAGATCGAGCTTGTTGAAGACGAGCAGGCGCGGGCGGTCGTCGGCGCCCATTTCCTCGAGCACCGAGTTGACGGCGACGATCGCCGCCGCGCGCGCTTGCGCCGGCGCCGAGCCGTCGACGACGTGGACGATCAGGTCCGCCAGCCGCGTCTCCTCCAGCGTCGCCTTGAAAGCCTCGACGAGCTGGTGCGGAAGCTTGTGAATGAAGCCAACCGTGTCGGTGACGAGATAGGGGCGGCCGTTGTGCTCGTAGCCGCGTGTGGTCGGGTCGAGCGTGTGGAAGAGGCGCGCGCCGACGCCCACTCCCGCGCCTGTCATCGCGTTCAGCAAGGTCGACTTGCCGGCGTTGGTGTAGCCGGCGAGCGCAACCTGGGGCGTGTGGGTGGCCTCGCGACGGGCGCGCATCACACCGCGGTTTTGCTCAACCCGTGTCAAACGGCGTCGCAGCGCCGAGATTCGATCGCGGGCCAGGCGCCGGTCGGTCTCGATCTGGGACTCGCCGGGACCCCGGGTACCGATGCCGCCGTCCATGCGTCCTGCGCCGAGCCGTTCCAGGTGAGTCCAGAGGCCGCGCATGCGCGCGAGGTTGTACTCGAGCTGGGCGAGCTCGACCTGGAGCTTGCCCTCGGCCGAGTGGGCGTGGTCGGCGAAGATGTCGAGGATGATCGCGGTACGGTCGATCACCGGCACATCGAGCGCGGCCTCGAGGTTTCGCTCCTGCCGCGGGGCGAGCTCGTCATCGCAGGCGACGAGGTTGGCGCCGCAGCGTTTGATCTCGATCTTGAGCTCGGCGAGCTTGCCGCGACCGAAATAGCGATCGGGGTCGGGCGCAGGGCGTACCTGCACCGACTCGCCGGCCGTGGCAACCCCGGCGGTTCGCAACAGCTCCTTGAGCTCGGCGAGTGGGTCGGCGTCGCCGGGCGGCCGTGCGACCACGCCGATCGCCAGCGCTCGCTGTACGGCTCTTCGATTGTTCACGGCGGCGGCGTCTTCCATCGAGCTCAGTCTAGGAGCGCAGCGCATCTGCGGGGCGAACCCGAACAGCTTTGCGCCCCCGAACCCTCATCGCGCGAGGAGGCCGGACCGCCTCACGGCAGCCCGGCCTCGCCGGAACGCGATCTTCAAACTAGAGGCGCGCTCACTGGTCTTGGCGTCAGGCGCGGGCGGGCTCTGGGCGCGAGACGGCGCCTTGCATCAGTGCTGCGGCGGCGATTACGGCGGCGAAGGCCGCGCCACGCGCGATGCCCTCGAAGAGACCGGAGCCGATCGGATCGCCGAAGACGACGACCCCGCCGAGCATCGATGCGCAGTTGGCGGCAATCGACGCTGTGGCGATCACCGGGATCGCCTCGCCGAGCTGCATTCCTCGCGCCAGGGCGAAGAAGGCGCCGAGGCCGCCGATGAAGGCGACCGCGGTCCATGGACTGAGCAACGCGGCCAGGCCGATGCCGCTCATGACCTCCGTCAGGGCCTTGATCGCGACGTTGGAGACTCCGATCAAGAGCCCGGAGGCCAGGCCGAGGATGACGCCATGGGAGAAGCTGCCGCGGCGCAACGCACCTGAGGCAAAGAGGGCGAATCCCGCGCCGATCATCACCGCCTCGAACGAAGCGAGCGTCGCCGCCGAGTAGCCGTAGCTCTCGCGCGCGTGTGGCACGGTGACGGCGAGAAACGCGAGTCCTCCCGCGGCGAGCCCGAGGCCGATCCATTCGCGGCGGCTCAACGTATGTCCGAAGTAGCGAGTGGCCGGATAGGCCAAAAGCACGAGGCCGCCGGCGATCACCGCCTGAACCAGCGACAGTGGCGCAACCGACATCGCGGCGACATGAAGGACCCAAGCGCCGCTGGCGACGGCGAATCCGATTGTCCACCAGCGCGACTGAAACAGGGCGATAGCGCTGCGCACAGGCGTGCGCATGCTGATCTCGGGCGCCTCGCAGGCACCTCGGTGCTTGCAGAGCATGCCCAGGTTCACCATCGCCGCGCAGGCGAGCGCGAGTGCTATGCCAAGAGTAGTCATTGCTTATCTAGGATCGGTAAGTGTGTGCAAGGGCTTGAATCTCCCCCCGCCGGGCCATTGCTAAACGTGAGAGGTCGGTTCGAGCCGTGAGGCTGCGTTAGCGTTTGCTAACAATCAGAGGGCCGAGGCTAGCAACCCACGCCCCGCTGCGCAACGCGGATCATCAACCGAGCTCGGCCTCGGCCTCGATTTCGACCAGCCAGCGCGAATCGAGCAGGCCGGCGACCACGACCATGGTCGCCGCGGGCGCGGCCGCGCCGAAGAACTCGGCGTGGACAGCGCCAACCGCGTCTGCGGATGCGGCGTCTGTGACGTACATCCGGGTGCGGACAACGTCCGCGGCATCGGCGCCGAGTTCGCCCAGCGCGGCGACGATGATCTCGCAGCAACGTCTCGCCTGCGCGCCGACGTCGGCAGGGCAGGAGCCGTCGGACCATACGGGGGCGGTTCCGGCGACGAGGACGCGGCTTGCGCTGCAAACGGCGCGGCTGTAGCCGTACCGTGATTCAAGCGGCGAGTCGGAACTGGCGTGCTTTCGTGGCGCCACCGGGGCCACCTCAGGGGGCCAGGTGCTCACGCAGGCGTTCGACGGCCTCGCTCAGGCGCTTGTCGGGCGTCGTCAAAGAGATCCGAAAGAAGCCCTCGCCGCTGGGGCCGTACATCGACCCGGGAGAGACCAGTACGCCGGCCTCTTCGAGCAAGAGCTCGACGAACGACATCGAGGTCTGGCCTTCCGGCACCGGGGCCCAAACGTAGATCGTGCCCTTCGGCGCGGTCACCTCGACGCCGATCTCGGCGAGTGCGGCGACGACGAGGTCGCGACGACGCGCGTAGATCGCGTTCATCTCCTCGATTGAAGACCGCGGCCCGTCGAGGGCCGCGGCGCCGGCGAGCTGCACGGCCTCGTAGTTGCCGGAGTCGACGTTGGTCTTCAAGTGCCAGTAGGACTGGATCGCGTCGGCGTTGCCGAGAATCGCGGCGCAGCGCCACCCGGTCATGTTGAAGCCCTTGGAGAGCGAGAAGACCTCGACTCCGACCTCCTTCGCCCCGGGCGTGGCGAGAAAGCTCGGAGCAACGTAGCCGTCGTAGGTCGTCTCCGAGTAGGCGTTGTCGTGGACGACGAGGATCTCGTGCTCGCGGGCCAACTCGACCACGCGCTCGAAGAGGCCGTCGGCGACGGTCGCACCCGTCGGGTTGTTGGGGTAGTTGAGGAAGATCAGCCGCGCTCGCTCGAGCGCATCGGCTGGAATTGCTTCGAGATCTGGGGCAAAGTCGTGGCCGGGGAGCAGCGGCAGCAGCACTGCCTCGGCGCCGGCGAGGGCCGGCCCTGCGGTGTAAACGGGATAGCCGGGATCGGAGGCGAGGGCGATGTCACCGGAGTCGAGGAAGGCGAAGCAGAGGTTGTAAATGCACTCCTTGGCCCCGATCGCGGCCATCACCTCGGTCTCGGGATCGATCTCGACGCCGAAGCGGCTGTCGTAGAAGCGCGCGAAAGCCTCGCGAAACTCAGGTCGTCCTTTGTTGGAGGGGTACTGGTGGGTCGAGGGGTCGGCGACAGCGGCCTGCATCGCTTCGACGATGTGCGGGTAAGTCGGCATGTCCGGGTCGCCGATGCCGAGGCTGATCACGTCCACGCCCTCGGCTTCTCTTGCCTCGACCCTGCGCGAGAGCTCGGCGAACATGTACGGCGGAATCGCCTCGAGGCGCGTGGAGGGGTCAGTCAGGGCCATGCGCGCGAGAGGCTATCGGGCGGCGCTTGCTTTGCGATCGAGGCAGGAAACTCCGGGCCGGCCCGACGTTTCCTGCCTCTCGCTCCTCGCCTCCTCGAACTGGATGCTTCGGTCTAACTGTCTGCGTCGTGCTCGACGTTCGAGGGATCGTCCTCGCCTTCGGCAGCGCCTCCGGGCCCGCCCGATGTCGCGCCACCGGTGTTCTCGGCCGTATCCGCGTCCTGGTCTTCGCCGGTACCGCCGCCGACCTCGCCCTCGATATCTTCATCGCGGCCCTCACCGTGCGCGTGAAGGGGCGTCCTGGGGAGCGCGTCCTCGTCGATCCCGGTCTCGTCCTGGTCGTCAGGCATGTTGCCTCCTTGTCGGTTGCAGCTCCTATACCCCGAACCGCGGCAGTAGTAATCAAAGCCACGTGAGGCTCTGACCTACCTCAGGGGAGCTGGTCCAGCGCGGCGACGACCCCAGCGTCGAGCTCGCCGCGAAGGATCCGCGACGCGGTCCCGATCAGCGTCAGGTCGAGCTCGTCACTGATCTCGACCGTGAGCTCGCCGCCGTCGAGCACGACCGTGATCGGGCTCGTGGCGCCGCCGAGAAATGCCGCGACCGCGGCCCCGCTGGCGCCGGTGCCCGACGAGAGCGTCTCCCCCACCCCGCGCTCGAAGATTCGGGCCCGTACGCGCGAAGCGTCGACCCGCGTGAATGAGACGTTGGTGCGATTTGGAAACAGGCTCGTGTTGGACTCGATCGGCGGCCCGATCGAGTCCAAGTCGAGCTCTTCGATCTCGTCGCCGACCTCGATCACGCATTGTGGATTGCCGACGTTGACGTGCTGAAAGCGCCACTCGCGCCCTGCAGACTCAAGCGTTCCAGACCCGTCGGGCGGACCCGACGGGTAGTCCGGTGAGGCCACCGCGGCCCGACCGATCGCCATCGAGACCTCGCCCTGGCCGGTGACCGTCGGCGTCAGCGCGCCCGCCTTGGTCACGATCGTGAACGTGTCCGCATCGGTCCAGCCGGCAGCGCGAAGGTAGAGGACCGCCTCCCGGGCCCCGTTGCCGGAGAGCTCGGCCTCCGAGCCGTCCGGATTGAAGATCCGCAGTTCGGCGACGTAGCGTTCGTCGCTGGACGCGGAGAGCAGCAGGATCCCGTCCGAGCCGACACCGAAATGGGGCTCGCAGATGTGCCTGATTCGCGCTTCGCTCAACTCCCAGGGCAAATCGCGGGCCTCGACGACGACGTAGTCGTTGCCGAGCGCTGTCCATTTCTCGAAGCGCATCGAGCCGCGAACTTACTCGGGCCGGAGCCGGAACGCCTCACGGTGGCGAGGTCGCGCCGCGGCGAAATGGCGACGGTCGAAAAGGTGGCGCGAATGCCAAGACCTGAGCATCACCCCAACCGCTGGACGATGTCTGCGGCGACGTCCTCGTCATCGCGCCCAACACGGTCGATCACGAGCACGTCCTCCATCTTTCGCATCCAGGTCAGTTGCCGCCGCGCGTAGCGCCATTGCGCCGCCTTCATCGCCTCGACGTCGCCCTCGAGCAGCTCCTCGAACCCGATCGCGTAACGGGCGGTGCGCGACGCGCCTGCGAGGTCGGCGCTGCGCACCTCCTTCTCGGCGCCGAGTCGGATCATCTCGTCGACGCGCGCGTAGATGCGCTCCCGAAGTCGATCGCGGTCGGTGACCAGGCCGATCAGCGTGCTCGGGTGCCGCAGGCCTTCGCTCCACATCCCCTGTCCCGACGCATGCGGTGCGATCCCAAGGCGGGTCAGCGCCGTCAGACGAGCGACACGCTTGGCATCGTTGGGATGCACTCCGGATGCAAGCTCCTCGGGCAGCTCGGCATGAAGCGAGGGCGAGCCGCGCTCGGCGACCTCGCTCTCGACGTCGGCGCGAACCTCGGACGGCAGCGGCGGTCGCATCTCGAGCTTGGCCAAGGCGGCACGCATGTATAGGCCCGTGCCACCGACGAGGATCGGACGCCGTCCCTCGGCGACCAGCTGGTCGATCTCGCCGTGGGCGAGGTTGGCGAAGCGCCCGGCCGAGAACTCACCGTCGATCGGCACGAACGAGAGCAGGCGATGTTCGAGCCTCGCCTGGTCTGCGGCGCTCGCGGCTCCGCTGAGGATCTCGAGCCCTGCATAGACCTGAATCGCATCGCATGAGACCGCCACCGGGTCCTCCCCACGCCCACGCAGCAGCTCGGCGACGGCAATCGCAACCCCCGTCTTGCCGACGGCGGTAGGACCGAAGATCGCGAGGATGTCCATTGGGCGATTCTCTCGCCAGGCTGCTGCCGGCGAGTTGCCGGCTCAGCCTGCGCGACTCAGCAGCCGCTCGTGGCCCGTCAGCGTCTGCGACGTCGCCGCCGTGACCTCGACGTCGACGAAGTCTCCCGGAGCCCCGGTGCCCTGGAAGTTGACCGCCTTGTTGTGGCGAGAGCGCCCGCGCAGCCGAGCCGGGTCCGTGCGCGACGGCCCCTCGACGATCACGTCCAGAGTGCGCCCGACGAACCGCTGCGCGCGTTCGCGCGCGCGGCGCTGGACGACCTCGACGAGGCGTTCCATGCGCTCGCTCTGCACCTCGTGCGGGACGAACTCGTCCACGAACTCGGCCGCTTCCGTGTCGCGGCGGGGCGAGTAGTTGAACGTGAACGCGCCGTCGAAGCCGACCTCCTCGACGACCTCCAGCGTCTCGCAGAACTCCGCCTCGGTCTCGCCCGGGAAGCCGACGATGATGTCCGTCGTCAGCGCGACGTCGGGCACGTGCTCGCGGATCAGGGCGACGCGGTCGAGGTAGCGCTCGCGCGTGTAGGTGCGGCGCATCGCCCTCAGGACGCGCGAGCTGCCGGCCTGCAGCGGCAGGTGGATGTGCTCGCACACCGCGGGCAGGTCGGCGTGCGCACGGATGACGTCCTCGCGCATGTCCTTGGGATGCGGGCTGGTGTAGCGCAGCCGCGCGATGGCGTCGATGGCGTCGATCCGCCCCAGCAGCTCGGAGAAGCTGATCCGGCTCTCTGACGGGAGATCCCGGCCGTAGCTGTTGACGTTTTGGCCCAGCAGGATGACCTCGCGGACGCCGTCGGCGGCGAGCCGCTCCACCTCGGCGACGACCTCGCCGGGATCGCGGCTCTGCTCGCGCCCGCGGGTCGAAGGGACGATGCAGTAGGCGCAGGCGCAGTTGCACCCCTGCGAGATCTGGATCCAGCCCTGGAACTCCCGGGCGCGCTTCATCGGCAGGTGGCCCGAGACATCCTCGAACTCGAAGTAGCCCTGCGCGGTGAGCGAGTCCGAGGTCAGGAACTCGGCCAGCCGGTGGATCTGGCCCGGCCCGAAGGCGTCGTCCACGAACGGGAAGCGGCGGAATACCTCGTCCTTCACCGACTGTGCCCAGCAACCTCCGACTCCCACAACCCGGGTGGGGTCTTCGATCTTCAGCCGCTTGGCCTCGCCGAGGTGGGCGATGAAGCGGTTG
>JBKJXG010000308.1:0-3458 GCA_046716525.1 Solirubrobacterales bacterium | reverse complement strand
TCGGTCAGGCCGTGCTCATGCGCATGGGCGCTGGTCAGCAAGGCCAGCTCGTAGAGGCCGAGTGGCCATGACGCTCCTCCAGGCACGGCGAAGGCCAGGTGGTGGCTGATTCCGCGCTCGAGCTCCTCGAGCACACCGCGAAAGGAGTCGCCGTCGGCGGAATCCCTGAACGTGAGCGCGCCCGGAACAGCTTCCGCGCCCCGTGCCCCGATCGCGATCAGGAGGGCGTCGTAGTCGAGCTCGCGACCGGCCGCCGTTCTTACCTGGCGACGCTCCGGATAGACCTCGGCGAGGCCATCTCGGATGAACGTGGCGTTGTGCTCGAGCGCAACCTCAAGCAGATCGAGGTTGCGTGCAGTGGCGAGGCCGAACGGCTCGGTAACCGAGAGCGGGCGGTATCTGAACTTGAGGTCGGGTGCGAAGAGGATCGGTGCGACGCGGTCGCCGGCAAGTTGCCGCAGGGCCAGGAGCGCTTCGAGCGCAGCCACCCCGCCGCCGGCGATCAGGACGCGGAAGCGGGGTGTCTCTGTCTGCCCGCGGCGAGTTCCCGGGTCTGTGGCCACGGGCGTCACTCCGCGCGAGACCTCGGCGCCTTAGGCGACGCCGGCAGCTGCGCCCACGGTTTTCGCAGCGTCATCCTCCAATGGAGCGGACTCGGGGACCACGAGAACCGGCTGGTGGGCGACTTGGAGCAGGCGCTGAGAGACGCTCCCGAGGAGCAGCCCGGTTAGCGGAGAGTGACCACGACTGCCGGCAACAATCAGGTCGGCGCTGACCTCGTCAGCGATCTGGGCGAGCGCATGTGCCGGTCCGCCGATCAAGACGGAGCGGACCTCGAATGTGGTTTCGACGCCATCGTCTGAGAGCTCTTGGGCGCGATCTCGAAGTCGCTTCTGGAGATCGTCGTCGGCGGCATTGATCGAGCCGCCGCCCTTGCCGAGCGTTTGCTCGTCGACGTGAGCGATCACCAGCTTGGCATCGTTGCTCTTCGCCAACGCCACAGCTAGCGGCATGACTCGCTCCGAGCCCTTGGAGCCGTCTTGTGCGACCAGAATCTGCTTGAACATGATGTTTGCGCTCCTTCGTTTCGTCGTGTGGGACTAAATAACTGCGGTCGCCAGGATCTCGCCGACTTCGCGACGTGAACGCCGGGCTGAACGCGGCGTGATCAGCACCGGGCATGCCGCACCGCGAATTTCCTTGCTGGCAACGCCGCCGAGAAAGACTCGCCGCAGCGGTCCGTAGCCGCGCGACCCGACGACCAGCAGATCCAGCTCCCGACTTTGGTCGCAGAGCACCTCTGCGGGATCTCCCTCAATGAGGACCTCCGCGACTTCGAGCGCGGATGATGACGTCGCCATCGCCCGGTTGAGTTCTCCGGCGAGATGGTCTCGTACGAACCGCGCGTATCCGGGCGCGGTGCCCGAGATGCGTCCAGGAATCAGCTCTTCGAGGATCGGGGCAACCGCAACCAGCCTCAGCGACCCGCCGTTCGCCATCGCCATTTCGCTCGCGAGTCGCAGGGCCGCTTCGGATTCCTCCTCGCCGTCCAGGCCGACGCCGATCCGTTTCAAAGGAGCCGCCTCCTGTTGGGCATAACCGTTCGGAGCAACCGCAACCGCGCAAGAATTTCCGGCAAGCAGACGCTCGCCCACGCTCCCGGGCATTACCATTCCGATACCGCTGCGATGGGTGGACCCGACGATGAGGGCGTCGGCGGACACATCCAAGGCGATGACCTCGAGACATTCTGGTACCGAGCCCCAGATCGTCTTGCCCTCGAACTCCTGCTCACCAAGCTGCTGGGCCGCCGACTCGAGTGTCTCCTCCAGGTACGCCGCCCGTTCCTCGGCTGCAGGAATCTTGCTGGCGAAGGGATGGAGCTCGTCCACGACGGCTACCACTAGCTTCGCGTCAAACGCGTCCGCGAAGTTTTTGCCAAGCCTCAATGCGTCTTGAGCTTGGGCACCTGCGTCGAATCCCACCATCACCGTTTTCACGATCCGAATCACCCTCTCTTTCGAGTTCGGACCTGCCGCGTTCAGGATGTGATGCTCGCAGTCAGGCTCCAAAGGACACTAGGAGTAGTCAGCGGCTCTGACTTCCGAGTCGGATACGGGAGATCGTCGGTAGCAGCTACGTAGCAAGGCGAAGAACCACGTCCACGCTGCCGTCGTCCTCCTGTGCCTTGGCGGTTGCGGCCAACTCCGCGCCACGCACGTAGAGCTTCACCTGCCTCGGCTCTCGCAGGTTGCGCCACCACAGCTTGTGCTCCGAATCGCCGACATACACGCGAAGCTCTGATGCTCCTATCCGTCGGTAGGCCACCGGTAGAGACAGGGTGCTACCCGAGCGGGCGCCGACCAGCTCGATGACCAGGAGCTTCCCGCTCGCCAAGCCATGCAGCGGCGAGCGAAGCACCGCGCGGACGGCCGGGTTGACAAATCTGTTGACGAACCGCAAGGCGAACGGTTGGCTCATCAGGGCTTCTCGCTCTTTGCCCCCACGGGCGCGCGGCGTGCGTCTCGCGAGGAGATTCTTCGCGTCAGCAGTCGGCCGGAGTCCGCGGTCTCTTCTCGCATCTCCCCCACCCCGAGGCTGGCAGCGATCTGGTCCGCCCACGCGTCGATCTCGGCCCAGTCGCGAAAGTCGCCCTCAGCCGCATTCACGGCACGCACCGCGAGCTTTTCGCGACGGTTGAGTTGCGAGCGATCGAGTCGTCCCAACATGAACAGCCGGTGCTCCACCGCGCGATCAGTCGCAATGCGCGCAATCTCCTCTTCAGGCTTCCCGTCCTCCGGCCGGGGTGGGTTTCTAAGCGGGCCCACCGTGAACATCCAGAGCGCACGCCCGGCCGGCTCCTCGGCCAGCTGAACGGCTAGCGCCCGAGCGGCTTTGATCCATTTGCCCATGTAGAGCGCGCTGCCCAGCACCACGGGTTCTCCGGCCGGCGGTTTGGCCAGCGCATCTGCATCCTCTGCGATGGCGTCGCGACCATTCTCGTAGCCTTCGGGCGAGAGATTCTCCGACCTCGCGAGTGCTTTCGTGCTTGCTGGCAGTGATCACGTGAATAGGTATTTTGGTCCTCCTCAAATTGTTGGTTTGAACTAACTGGCCGTGGGCGCCCGCGACGACCCGGACTGCCCTCGAGAGATGCTCGCGCGGTGCCTTCGTCGGCAGCTCGACTTCGACTTCGATCGTTCCGCTAGATGCGCCGTTGCGCCTGTAGAAAATCCCTATTTCCCGCAGCAACTGCAGCATGTCGTCGTTGCCGATCAGGCAGGTCGCGACGAAGCGCTCGATCCCGAGGTCTTCCGCACGCTCGGCAAGTTGCTCGATCAGTCGGGTGCCGACTCCGCGGTGCTGCCACTCGTCCGCGATCGTGACCGCGACCTCAGCCGTGTCGCCATGAGCGGCGACGCGAATGAAGCGCGCGACCCCGACGATCTGCCCCCCGG
>JBKJXG010000307.1:0-5636 GCA_046716525.1 Solirubrobacterales bacterium | reverse complement strand
CTCGCCGCACGCCACGTCGACCTGCGCCCGTTCGCCGTCCATGGCTCGGAGCTTCGAATCGTCCCCGGCGGGCTCACCCGGGTCGCCCTGCAGGAGGGCGAGATGATTGTCAACTCCTCACGCGGCGGCGGCTCCAAAGACACCTGGGTCCTCGCCGACGACGCCGGCCCGGAGATGGTTGGGCCGGCTCCCGGGGCCGCCAAGCCTTTCCCTCAGATGCCCGATTTGCCGAACCCGAGTTGGACCGGTCAGGAACAACAGCAACAACAGGCCGCGATCCGGCGCGAGGCACGGCGCGAAGCGGGGTCCTCCGAGTGCTAGCCCGGATCGCCCACGAGCTTTTTTGGATCGGCCGCTACGTCGCACGCGCCGACGACACGGCGCGCATGCTCGACGGCATGTTCCGGGCGAGCCTGCAGTCGCCCGGGGGCGCCGACAGGGCCAACTTGCCCTGGGAGGCGGTGATGGCCGCCCTCGGCGCCAACCCGAGAGCCGTCGACCGTCCGCTCGACGCTGCGGAAGCGGTTCGCACGCTGACCCTCGACGCCGACAGCCCCGCTTCGGTCACCTCCTGCGTCGAACGCGCCCGTGAGGGCACCAAGCGGGTGCGCGACGTCGTCTCGGGTGAGATGTGGCAGTCGCTGAACACCCTCTATCTCGAGCTCGATACGAGCGACCTCGGCGCTGCGCTTCGCACCGGGCCCTACTCGGTGTACTCGTTCGTGCGCGAGCGCTGCGCGCTTTGGTGGGGCCTTGCCGACGAGACAATGCTCCGAGACCAGGCCTATGCCTTCCTCTACGCCGGTCGGCATGCCGAGGGCGCGAGCATGATGCTGCGCATGCTGCGGGTCTCGATCGTGCCATCGCTCGACGAGCCGCCGGCCGAGGGCGGCCCCGCCGCGGCGCTGCTACAGGCGATCGGCGGGCTCGAGGCTTTCAGGCGCTCGGTGCCGGTACCGGCCGACGCCTACCCGGTCGCGCGCTTCTTGCTGTTCGAGCCGAGCTACCCGCACTCGGTCGCGGCCGCGCTCGAGCTCCTGCATGCCAGGCTTCGCGACGCCGACCCGGCCTATCGCACCGCGGCGCCGTTGCTGCGCCTGGCGCGACTTCGGGCCGAGCTCGAGTTTCACCACGGCTCGGGAGCGGGAATCGAGCCCGGCGAGCGCCTGGCCGGATTGCTCGAGCACGTCGAGGGCGAGCTGGAAGAGGCAGACGTCGAAATCGAGAAGAGATACTTCGGCGGCGCCGCCGCCCAGCAGCACGTGGTGACCGGATGAAGTTTCAGATCATCTACTCGAGCGAGTACGCCTACACGAAGCCGGTGCGCGACAACCTCAACGTCCTGCGGGTGCGCCCGGCGACGACGCCGCACCAGACGGTCGACGATTTCACCCTGCGCGTCGACCCCGAGACCCGGCTACATCAATACCGCGACTACTTCGGCGCCGAGGTGATCGAGTTCGGCGTCACCGAGCCGCACGAGCGGATCATGGTCGAGGCGCGGATGCGGGTGACGACGAGTCAGCAGGAGGCCTCCCCGGCGGGCTCGTGGGAGCAGATAGCAATGCCCGAGTACCGCGCCGAGGCGGGCGAGTTCCTATTTCAGACCGAACAGCCGCCGGCAAACGGGACGGTGGCGGAGCTCGTCGAAGCGGTCAAGCAAGCGACGCCGTATGAGGCGGCGATCGCGGTGGCCGAAGAGATTCCGAACCGGCTGGAGTATCGCTCGGGTGCGACTTTCGTCGGCACCACCGTCGCCGACCTGCTCGAGGGCGGCGCCGGCGTTTGTCAGGACTTCGCCCACCTGGCGGCAATGACGCTGCGCAGCCTCGGGATCGGATCCCGCTACGTCTCGGGTTATCTGTTCGCCGCCCCCGAGGGTGGCAGCGAATCGATCGAGGTTCAGACGCACGCCTGGTTGGAGGCGCTGATTCCCGATGAGGGCGGCGAGGGACGCTGGATCGGTTTCGACCCGACCAACCGCGGACGCGCCGGCGAGGCCTACGTCAAGATCGGCCACGGGCGCGACTACCAAGACGTGCCGCCGATCCGCGGCGTCTACCGGGGGCCGTCGCTGGCAAATCTCAGCGCCGGCGTCGAGATGCGCCGGCTCGACCCCTAGCAACTGCCTTCGACAGCCAAGCCTGGGTCGTCGGTTGTACCGCCCCGCAGCGGGTAGCCCAGTGGTGCATGTCCGATGTTCCGACCGACTCCGACCGCCTCTCTGCGAATCCCGCCTCCGAGGGCGATCACAGCCATGAGATGCCGCTGGGTGGCTACTCGGTCCTGAGCACGACGTTTGTCGTCGGCTTTATCGGGTCCGCAGTGGCCGCAACGCGCGCCCGTGGCGGATTGCCCCAGCGCTACAGCCCATGGGACCTCGTCACCGCCGGCACCGCGACACACAAGCTCAGCCGGATGCTGACCAGAGACCGGGTGGCGAGCGTGATCCGCACCCCGTTCGTCGAAAACCAGGAGCGAACCGGCCACGGCGAGGTCAGCGGCCAGCCGCGGGGCAGAGGGGTCCGGCGTGCAGTTGGCGAGTTGCTCACCTGCCCGCACTGCCTGGGCCAGTGGATCGCCGCCGGGTTCGGCGTCGGCATGGTCGCCGCGCCCGATGTCACCCGCCTCGTCGCCTTTGTCTACAGCACCCAGGCCATCAGCGATTTCCTTCAGCTCGCCTATCGCGCCTCGACGGACGCCGTCGATGCGCCGCCGACGCCCGACTTCGAGTACGGCGCCGAAGCTTCCGCGGACAGCGCGGCGTCCCGGTAGGTCGGTCCTCGCCGAAACCGGGCGAGGCCGAAGCCTCGCCCGGTTGCATCTCGGTTCTGATGGCGCTAAAGGCGTGTCCCGCGTACGGGCCTGGTCGGCTCGGAGGAGCCGTCTTCTGGACCCGCTTTGAGAACCTGCGCCGCGGCCTTGACTCGATCGCCGATCGAGGCTTCGTCGTCGCCTCCCGCAGATGACTCATCCCAGTAGGGGTCGCGGCTGCCGGACTTGGCGAGACCTCGGCTGATCAGGTAGCCGACGGTGAGAATCACCGCGTAGAGCCAGACCTGACTTGCGCCGAAGCCATCCGTCGTACTGCCCTCATCTGCGTCGGCGACTATGCCGGCGATCAGGAGCCCGAGATCGTCAGATAGATCCAGAACTCGGTTGTCTTGAAAGCCTGCTTCGTTTCGCTTGCGAGGCGACGAGCCCGGCCAACTGACCTCTCGCCGCTCCGACCGCTTCCGTACTGACCGCTGCCGTACTCCATCTGTTCTCCTTGGTTAGGGGATCGGGGTCTACCCCGATGGGGCAGCTGATCACCGCGTTTTGGGTGCGGGTGCCGGGGGCTGCCCGCCTGCGGTCAGCCCGCTCCAACGCGCATGGCCCAATACCGTTTCCGATTCGCGCAATCGCCGGTTTCACGACGATCCATTACGGGTACTAGAACGATCAGTCCGGTCCTCAACAGACACCGGCAGCAAGAGAGCGACCTGCGCGACTACGTTCGCGTCACCTCCACAGCGGTGGGCTAGTCGCCAATTCAGCGATAGCCCTGGAGGTTCTGAGTAGTGACCAGCGTTAGCCCTGCCGCCCAGCGAGAGGATTCGCGCTTGCTTGCCGAGTACGCCTCGCGCCCATCGGCGCGGTTACTTGATCAACTCGTCGAGCGCTACCTGCCGCTGTCTCGGTCGCTCGCTCGCAGATATCGCGGTGGCAACGAACCGTTCGAGGATCTAATCCAGGTCGCCGACCTCGGTTTGGTCAAGGCGATCCAGGGCTTCGACCCCGACCGCGGTCTGCCGTTCACCGCCTACGCGGTGCCTACCATTCTCGGGGAGCTTCGCCGGCACTTCCGCGACCGCGTGTGGAACTTACGCTTGCCGCGCGGGCTGCAGGAGTCGACGGCGAAGGTGGGTGCGGCCGTAGATGAGATGACAGAGGAGCTCTCGCGCTCGCCCACCGTCGCCGAGATCGCCGGGCACACCGGACTCGATGCCGCACATGTGCACGAAGCGCTCGCCGCCGAAGAGGCGCGCTACACCGTCTCACTCGACGCTCCCTCCGGCGGCGACGAAGAGGGTGCCTCGATCAAGGACACGCTCGGATCGCGGGAGCGCGGCTATGACCTAGTCGAAGCCAGTTTCGCGAGCGCCAGTGCCGGCCTCGAGGAGCGAGAGCTCGAAGTGCTGATGCAACGATTCGTCAAAGGCAAGACTCAGCGCGAGATCGCCGACGAGCGAGGCGTATCTCAGATGCAGATCTCGAGGACTTCGCGAAAGGCGCTGAAAAAACTGCTCGAGGCCGTCTCAGGCGACGAGCGGCCGCCGCTCGCACCTGAGCCTCAAGGAAAGCCTGCCTCGCGGTCGACCGGGTCTTAACCCGAAACGCGCGGAACTCCGCAACGAGGTCATAGCCCCCTGCGACTGGTCGCGGCGCGGATCAGCTACCGGGAGCGAGGATCGAGGGGCTCAATCGTGTCCTCGACCTCCGGTGGCTTCTCCACGATGACCCAGCCCTCGTCTCTGTGAACCACCGTCTCGACGTCCAGAATCTCGTGGCCGGCGAGTACCGCGAAGTGGCGTGGATGCGACCGTATCCGCTCGTAGTGAGCTTTGGTCAGGGCCAGCTTCTCGCGGCAGTCTGGGTCGGCGCACTCGCAGAAGTACAGCTCGGTCTCACCTGCGGCGTGCTGTTCTTCCCAGTCCGCCATGCGTTCGTTGGCGACGCGGAACAATGCCTCATTGTTGGCCAGTCGTTCTTCGCGCGGTGTCGGATTCACGTCCAGCAGAGGCTATTACAGCGTGCTTCGGCGCGTTTCGCGCCGATGTGGATCCGCTAGCGGCGCTTGGGAGGGCAGGTCAAGCGGGTTTTCCAGAGCAGCGCACGTGCGGCGACGAATCGCCGGAAGCTGGAGCCGGCTCGGCACGGAGTCCTTCGTTTTGGAGATCACGCATCCGCAGCTCCGATGGGGCCCAGACGTCGGGCGCGGCAAGCTCGAACCAGACGTCGGAGCTGCCGGGACGAGTCCCCCAGCTGGCGGCCAAGGTGTCGACTATCAACAAGCCGAGGCCAATCCCCGGTTCCTGTCCCTCCGAGATCTTCACGCCGCCGGCCCCTCCGTCGCGCACCCACCCGCACACCCCACCCGCAGCGAGCAGCTCGATCGAGACCGAGACCGGCCCGGCGGGGCCGTGCTCGACGCTGTTGGTCACCAACTCGATGACGACGACCCTGAGATCGGCGTGAGTCTCGTCGGCCAGGGTTCCGGGCAGCTTCGCGAGCGCTTCGCGTGCCTGCAGCGCCGCCTCTGGCGTGCTCTCGACGGTGAAGTCCAACTTGTGCTGGGAGCAATCCATGTCCCTTAGGGGATTACCCCACTGGGCCAATTGTTACCAGCGGCTGATCTCGTCAACGCGGGGATCCGGGCCGCAAGGAGCCCTCCGCGGCTAGCAGCTGTCGACGACGCGCTCGACCGCGTCGGTGAGCTCGGTGACGCTGAAGGCACCCTCGATGCGGGTGTCGACCTCGCCCTCGCAATCGATCACGAAGAGCCATGGCTCAGTGGGCAGGCTGTAGGCCTCGACCTGCTCACGAACCCCTTTGTCGACGAGGTTGTCGTTGTAGATCTCCATGTGGATGAA
>JBKJXG010000306.1:0-2801 GCA_046716525.1 Solirubrobacterales bacterium | reverse complement strand
CAGCTCGGCGGGGCTCTTGTTGTTGCCGTGCATGTGTATCCGGGCGGGTTCGAAGCCTGCGGAAAGGGCTGCGTGGAGTTCACCGCCGGAAGCGACGTCGACCGACAGTCCCTGCTCGGCAAAGATCCGCAAGATCGCGGTGATCGGCGCTGCCTTGCTCGCGAACAGCACCTCGAAGTCGTTGCTTCGGGCTGAAAACGCGTCGAGATAGGCGCGAGCGCGGGAGCGCAGATCGTCCTCGGAATAGATGTATGCCGGCGTGCCGAACCGCTCGGCCACGGCGACGACATCACAACCGCCGACCTCGAGATGACCCGCCTCGTTGACTCGGCTGCCCCTGGGGAACACGGCTGAGCCGCTGACGGGGTCAGCCACAGTGCCACGAACCTCACCTGTTGTCGCTTCACCGGCGCTCATCGAGCGAGGGATTGTGACGGGACGGAGCCACAAGGCGCAGGCGCTAGCTAGCTTGGGCGATCTGATGACCAGACGGTGGCTACCGGCTCCTCGCAGTCCGGACGTGAGCGCCGAGCACGACGGCAGGCCCTATCTGCTGTGGCTACCGCCCTCGCCGCCGCCGTGGCCGGGCATGGTGATCGTCCACGGCGCCGGCTCGCAGAAGTCCAACCACGCCGACTTCGCCCGCGCCTGCGCCGCCAACGGCTGGGCAGCACTCGCTTACGACCAGCGCGGCCACGGCAACTCAAGCGACGAGATGTCGCCCTCCGCGGTCGCTGACGTGGCGCGTATGGCTCGCCTGCTGGCGGCGCAGGACGGAGTCGATCCCGAGTGCATCTGCGTTCGCGGCTCGAGCATGGGCGGCTTCATCGCCATCCATGCGGCAGCGACGTCCGGTGCGATCGCCGGAGTGATCGCTATCTGTCCCGCCGGGGAGGAGCACCTGCTGCGCGGCCTGCGCCGGCAGACACTGAAGATCCGCGCCGGCGAGCAGGCGCGTGCCGACCTCGCGGCCTGGCTCGAAGAGCACGACCTACGCGATGCCGTCGAGCTGATGGGCGCAAAGCCGCTGATGCTGATCCATGCCGCGGGCGATGAGCGCATCCCCAGCGAGTTCTCCGCCCAGCTTTACGATCGCGCAGCCGAGCCGCGAAAGCTGGTCTTGCTGCCAGGCGGCCATCACCGCTCGGCTCAACACGACTCAGAGCTCCAGGGGATGGCGCTGCGGTGGATGACGAGGGCGCTTGGGCGGGGCCGCGAAGGCGATCACGGTGCCCGCGATCAAGGCAGCGGTCGCTGAGCCTCCGGCGATGTAGGCGCGAAGGTTGAAATTTCTGCCCTTACGAGCCTGCTTGTCTGCGACCCGTATTCATCCCGTACCGACGAGAAGGCCCGGCCAAGCGGGCGCTTCGCCGATGCATCGGGAGGAGACTACGCCAGGTTCAGCTAGAGGTCTAGAGGTAGCCGAGCGGATCGACCGCGGCGCCGTTGATGCGAATCTCGAAGTGCAGGTGATCGCCGAAACAGCTGCCCGTGCAGCCGACGTAGCCGATCACCTCGCCCTGGGCGACGCTGGCGCCGACACTGGTCGCGTAGCTCGACTGATGCGCATAGCAGGAGGAGAGGCCGCCGCCGTGATCGACGCAGGTGTAGTTGCCGTAGCCGGAGGTCGGCGCGGCGAGCACGACGTTGCCGGCCTTGACCGCGCGAATCGGGGTGCCCGTCGGTGCGGCGATGTCGATGCCCTCATGAATCCGGCCCCAGCGCGGGCCGAAAGGGGATGTGACCGGGCCGTTGACCGGCCAGATGAAGCCCGAGCTACCACCCTGGATCGGCCCAGCGGGAAGCGGCGCCACGGTCGACGACTCGGGCGAGGTTGCCGCCTGCAGCTGGGCCTGGATGTCGTCCTGGATGTCACCGATGTCGCCCTCGAGCCTGTCGATGTCGCTCTGGACACTGTCGAGCGCTGAAGCCTTCTGGTCGCGGACCGCCGCAAGCTCGGCCTCACGAGCTTCGAGCTGGATTCGGGTGCGCTCGAGCTCTGCCTTCTTCGCTGCGATTTCATCGCGTGCGTCCTCGATTCGAGCGATCGTGTCGCGGCTCTCATTGCGCAGACCGCGCACGCGGCCGACGATGGCCGCATCCTGATCTTGGATGCGCTGCAGGTACTCATAGCGAGAGACGAGATCGTCGAAGCCGTCGGACTCGAGCATCACCGTGAGCACGTCGGGCTCGCCGGAGCGATAGATCGAGACGAGGCGGTTGCGCAGGACGCCGAGTGAGCGATGCAGCTGACCCGCCAAGCTTTCGAGGCGCTGGCGCTCGACACGCAGGCGAGCCTGAACCTCCTCGAGCTCTGCCTGGACGACCGCCTCGCGATTGCGAAGAACGGCAACTTCGCCGGCCAGCTGATCCACCTGGTTGCTGTAGCGCTCGAGCTCGGTCGATAGCACCCCTTCCTTCTCCTCCTCGGCGTCGAGCTGAGTCTCCTTGGAGTCGAGCTGGGACTCGAGATCCTGCCCGCTGGCGGCCGCCACGGCGAAGCAGACGGCCAGCAGCGCGCAGGCTGACGCGAGCGTGAAGAGCGCCCGGAGGCGATTGCTGAAAGTCAGGTTCTCGACGTTCATGCTTCGTTCGCCTACGGGGTTAGCTGACGGGCTCGCGCTCTTGCAAGCGCTAGGTCCGGTTCGAGCCGGACCATTCGCCCCCGATGGGAGTGGGTCCCCCGTTCCAACCGGGTGATACCCAGATGGACTCGGCGAAGCTTTCCGCAGGCTACCAGCAGGATGCGGCAGCGACGGCGGCTTCGCGTCGCAACGAAGCCCGCTGCAACGCGGTTCTCA
>JBKJXG010000305.1:0-4961 GCA_046716525.1 Solirubrobacterales bacterium | reverse complement strand
GATCAGGACCTTGGCGCCCTCGTTGATGAACAGCTCCGCGGTCGCGCGGCCGATTCCGCGCGCCGAGCCGGTGACGATCGCAGCCTTGCCGTCAAGCAATCCCATCTTCCTCAATCACTCCCTGGTTAGGTTTCGAGTTCGTGCACCGAGCGGTGCGGGCGCCGGACTCTATGGGTCAGAGCCCGAGCTGGCGCCCCAGGATCTCTTTCATGATCTCGTCGGTGCCGCCGCCGATCGGCCCGAGCCGGGCGTCGCGAAGCGCGCGCTCGACCCCGTACTCGCGCATGTAGCCGTAGCCACCGAAGATCTGAAGGCATTCGTCTGCGACCTCGACGCAGGCCCTCTGTGAGTGCAGCTTCGCCATCGTCACCTCGCGCAGGCCGGCGCTGATCGAGGGGTGGCTGAGCTCGCCACGGGCGATCGCCTCGCGGCGCTCGGACTCGGGGCCGATGAACTCGCGCAGTGCGTGGTAGGTCAACGCGCGCGCCGACTCGGCCTTGACCGCGAGCTCGGCGATCTTATGGCGGATCACCTGGAACTTGGCGATCGGCTGGCCGAATGCATCGCGCTCGAGCGCGTATTCGATCGCGGTCTCGAGCAGTCGCTGCATCCCGCCGACGGCACCTAGGGCCATCAGCAGCCGCTCCCACTGGAAGTTGGCCATGATCAGATAGAAGCCGCCGTTCTCGGGCCCGAGCAGGTTCTCCTCCGGCACCTCGACCTCGGTGAACGCGAGCTCGGCGGTGTCGGAGGAATGCCAGCCCATCTTTTCGAGCTTCGCCGTGACCTCGTAACCAGGCATCTCGCGTTCGAGCAGGAGGAAGGAGATCCCGTGGTGGCCACCGTCGGGCGTCGTCTTCACCGCGCAGACGAGGAAGTCGGCGCGCACGCCATTGGTGATGAACGTCTTCGAGCCGTTGACGACCCAGCCGTTGTCGACTCGCCTGGCCTGGGTGCGGATCGAGGCGACATCCGAGCCCGCGCCCGGCTCGGTGATCCCGAGCGCGGCGACTTTCTCGCCGCGGATCGCCGGGCGCAGGAAGCGCTCGTGCTGATCGGGGGTGCCGAACTTGAACACAGGCGGCGTCGCGATGCCGGTGTGAGCCCCGAGCCCGGCGCCGACTCCGCCTGAGGCCCCGGCCGCCGCCAGCTCCTCGGCCCAAACGGCATCGTGGACGTAGTCACCGCCCTGCCCGCCGAGCTCGGCCGGGTATTTGAGCCCGAGAAAGCCCAGCTCGGCGGCCCGGTTGTAGAGCTCGCGGGGAAACTCGCGCGCCTGCTCCCAGGCGTCGACGTGGGGCACGATCTCCTCTCGCACCCAGCGATGGATCGTCTCGCGAAGCTGGACGTGCTCGTCAGCGAACGGTGGCAGCAGCGCCCTCGTCCCCGAGTCTTTGATCACGCTCGCCTCCACGCCGGCTAGGGCACCTCCGTCGCCGTGTCCGCGGGCTCTTGCGCGCTCAGTGCCTCGAACTCCGCGGTGTCGAGCGGCAGGCAGTACTCACAGAAATGGCCGCCGAACGGGGTCAGCGTGATGCTGCGGCGAACGATCCTGGCGCGGCCAGTGGTGCGGACCGCATCGATCACCTCGGGCTGAGCTTCGAGCACCTGGTAGACCGACGGGTCCGCGAGCTCGTCGCGCGAGAACCAGATCAGGCCGAGGCGAAAGAGGTTCGAGAGGTAGGCGGGCACCCGCTCGCGATGCCGGCAGCCGGCATGGACGCCGATCATCGAGCGGCCGGGCGCGACCACGACCGAGCCGACGTCGAGCGGGCGCCAGGTGCGGATGTCGACCGCGGGCTGCGGCCCCTCGGTCGCGAGCAAGCGCAGGATCCGCGCTTCGTCGGGGGAGAGCTCGCTGAGGATCCGCGCGTACGCCGGATGGGCGTCGGTCTGCTCTCCGAGCTCAGACGAGCGCGTGAGCAACTGGTGCCCGCGCTCGCGCAGCGGCTGGCCGGACTCCGGATCACCACCGAGCATGGCGCTGAGGCGGTTCTGGAGCTCGCTTACGCCAAGCGCTCTCTGGGCGGCAACCAGAATCTCGTCGCGGGCGTCCGAAAGCAGTCCCAGCGGCGATTCGCCCGTTAGCGCGGCCTTGCCGACGCGCTTGCTCGCACGGATCGCGCTTTGAGCGGACCATTCGGCGGTCCGCCACCAGGCTCCCGCGGCGATCCGGACGAGGCCCGGCGCCGCCTCGAGCGCGCTGGGGTCGTCGCGTCGGTCGCGGCGGACGCCGAGGTCGGCGTCTGGGTCGGGATCGGCCATCGCCAGTCAGGCTATCCGTGAATCAAGATCCAGGGTCCACCGGCGAGCCCGGACCCGAACCAGGTGTCGATCTGCGTCGAGCTCGTTCGTCGTTAGGGTAAATGCGACGAAAACGGCGTCGCATAAAGCCGAGGAGGTCACCGATGAAGTACATGCTGTTGATCGTTCCCGAGAGCGAGGGCGGGATGGAGGACGCCAGCCCCGAGGAGATGAAGGCCGCGCTCGAGCGCTGGGCCGCAAAGGACCGCGAACTGCTCGAGGCGGGGGTGTTCATCGCCGGTGACGGCCTGCTTCCGAGCTCGACCGCGAGCACGGTGCGGATCGACCACGAGGGCGAGCGGATGGTCACCGACGGCCCCTTCGCCGAGACCAAGGAGCAGCTCGGCGGTTACTACCTGATCGACTGCGAGAACCTCGACGAGGCGCTCGCGTGGGCCGAGAAGGTGCCGCTGAGTGGCGCCGGAGCGGTCGAGGTGCGGCCGTTGATGGACTTCTCCGAGTTCGGCTACCGGAGCTCGACACCCGCGGCGAAGGTGGCCGCGTAGCGGCTCGCGACGAGGTCGTTGACCGCGCCTTTCGGTACGAAGCCGGGCGCGCGGTCGCGACCCTGATTCGCGTCCTCGGCGACTTCGACGCGGCTGAAGAGGCAGTCCAGGAGGCGTTCGTCGTCGCCCTCGAGCGCTGGCCCGTCGACGGGCTTCCGGACAATCCTGGCGCTTGGATCACGCGGGTAGCTCGCAACATGGCGATCGACCGGCTGCGTCGCGAACGCGTTCTCGTCGCCAAGCAGGAGCAGCTGCAACGCCTCGAGCGGCTTCGTGTCGACGATGTCGAGCCCGAGATTGACGAGGTCGACGAGCCGCACCTGCCGGACGACCGGCTGCGCCTGATCTTCACCTGCTGTCACCCGGCGCTCGCCCCGCAGTCACAGGTGGCGCTGACTCTGCGCACGCTCGGAGGCCTGAGCACCTCTGAGATCGCTCGCGCGTTCCTCGTCGGTGAGCCGGCGATGGCGCAGCGTCTGGTCCGCGCCAAGCGCAAGATCCGCGAAGCTCGAATCCCCTACGAGGTGCCGTCGCTCGAGCGGCTGCCCGAGCGTCTCTCGGGCGTCCTCGCCACGCTCTACCTGGTCTTCAACGAGGGCTATGCCGCCACCGAGAACGAGGAGCTGATCCGCTCCGAGCTCTGCGCTGAGGCGATTCGCTTGACTCGGATGCTGGCATCGATGATGCCCGCCGAGCGCGAGGTGATCGGGCTGCTGGCGCTGATGCTGCTGCAGGACTCGCGCCGGGCAGCCCGCGTCGGAGCTCAGGGAGAGCTCATCCTCTTGGCCGACCAGGATCGATCGCTGTGGGATCGCACGCAGATCGAAGTCGGGCTCGCGCTCGCGAGGCGGTCGCTCGGCAGGCGGTCAGCCGCATCGGCGCCGTCGCCCGGTCCCTATGCGCTGCAAGCGGCGATCGCCGCCGAACAGGCCGGTGCCCCCAGCACCGAGGAGACCAGTTGGCCGCGGATCCGCCGCCTCTACGACTGGCTCGCCGTCGTCCAGCCGTCGCCCGTGGTCGCGCTCAATCGCGGCGTCGCGATCGCCATGGTGGAGGGGGCAGACGCAGGGCTGGCGGCGATCGACCAGATCAACGGGCTCGACTCCTATACGCACCTGCATTCCGCACGAGCCGACCTCCTGGGCCGTGCTCAGCGCCGGCCCGAGGCCGCCGACGCGTACCGGCGCGCGATCGAGCTCGCGACGAACCCGGTGCAGCGAACATTCCTCGAGCGTCGCCTGGCGGAGCTTCGGGAGCGATGAGGTGTTGAATACGCGAGATGGCTGACGTTCAGCAAGCAACCGATCCGGCGCCCGCTGCGGGCGAGCAGTGCTCCCAGTGCGGGGCCGCTCTCGCGACCGGCCAGCGCTACTGCCTCAACTGCGGCACGCGCCACGGTCCGCCGCGAACCGCCCCGGAGCTGCCCGCCGCAGCACCCGCCGCCGGCACAGAGCGAGTGGAGGTTCGCTCCGAGCCGCGCCAGAGCGATTTTTCACCGCTCGCGGCCGTGCTCGGCATCGCCCTGCTGGGGGGGATGCTGCTGATCGGCGTGCTCATCGGCCGTGGTGAGTCCGATGACGACCAGACGCCGGCCGTGGTCCAGCTCGAGGAGGCCACCACGCCGACCAAGCAGCCCGGTTCGACTGAACAGCCCAACCCTCCGGCTGGCGGCCAGGGAGCGTCGCAGGCGCCTGCTGAGATCGTCAGCGAATGGCCGGCAGGAACCGAGGGCTTCACGGTCCGCCTAACGTCGACCCCCAAGCAAGGCGCCACCGCGGAGGCGGTCGAGAGCCTTCAGGCCGATGCCGAGTCCAAGGGCGTGAGCACGGTCGGAGTCCTCGACTCCGACCTCTATGCCAGTCTTCCCGCCGGTGAATGGATCATCTATTCAGGCGTCTACGCTGAGCGTGGTGACGCGGAGAAAGCCGTGAGCGACGTTCGCGGCGACTATCCCGGTGCAAGCGCGGTTGAGGTCTCGACGACGCAGCCGGGCTCCACGCAACAAAAGCTCGAGCCGAGTCAGGGCGGAACCGTGGCGCCGCCGGCGGTGACCGGAGCGCAACCGCCGGAGTCCGCCAGAGATCAGGCGCTGAGCAGCGGGGGTGGCTGAGACCCATGGCATTCAAGGAACGTTTGCGCGCATCGTTGAAG
>JBKJXG010000304.1:0-3682 GCA_046716525.1 Solirubrobacterales bacterium | reverse complement strand
TGTGAGGACAAGCGGTTGCATGCGTCTCGCTTCGACCCGTCGTTGGCTGCGGCTCATTTCGCGTTCCTCTCGCTCGTCGCGTTTGCCTTCTTGCCTGCATTTCCAAGTGGGACTCGGGCGAACCAGGCCGCCAGGGCCGGGCGGATCGTTGCCTCTTCGACGTCCTTCTCGGGCGCCGCGAGTTGATCGACCAAGAGGCCGTCCAGCATCGCCAAGAACATCCGCGCCTCCAAGGCTGGATCGCGCGCGCCCAGCGAGACGAAGACCTCGGCCAGCGCTTCAAGCCAAGCGCGATTCCACTCGCGGCACACCGACTGCAGCTCCGGGCGATGCACAGCCTCCTGGAGCAAGGCGTACTGCGCCACCGTGCGCCATCGCTCGTCGCCGAGCTGCGGCAGCAAGAAGGCCGTGAACTCGTCGACGAGGCGCCGGCGCGAGAGTCGCTTGCCGAGCACTCCCGCGAGGCGGCCGCGAAGGGTCTGGATCTCGGTCTGGACGAAGTACTCGAGCGCCTGTCGCAACATGTCTTGGCGCGAGGCGAACCAATATGTCGTCGATCCCAGCGATACGCCGGCGAGCTCGGCCACGGCGCGGTGGCTGACAGCGTCGACCCCTCCGCTTGCAATCAGCCTCAGCGTCGCCTGCAACAGCGCCAAGCGGCGCTCGTTGTCCTGTGCTCCGGGTCGCGCATCGGGCGTTCTGCGCGTCCGCGGGGACGGCGATCCGTCCTTTTGTGTTGCTGTGTACATATGTACAGTATGATCGTACAGCATGGAAGGTCGACCCCCTGGCCAGATTGTCGAAGCCTCCCGTCTCGACGACTGCCTCTCGGTCCGCGCGGGAAGCCTTTATATCGAGGGCAGTGCCGCCGAGGCCCTTGCCGAGCGTTTCGGAACACCCCTGTACGTGGTTTCAGAGGATCAGCTCCGGCGCAACGCGAGCCGCTTCAAGGATGCTTTCGGGAGTCGATGGCCGGGCGGCTTCTTGCTCCTGCCGTCGATCAAGGCCAACTCCTGCCTTGCCCTCCGCCGGATTCTGAATGCCGAACAGACGGGCTGTGACGCCTTCGGACCTGGTGAGCTCGAAGCGGCCCTGCGAACTGGCACCGACCCGCGGACGATCTCTCTCAACGGTCCGATGAAGAGCGAGGCGCTGCTCGAGCGCGCTATTCGCCGCGGCGTGCGGATCACGCTCGACAGCCGCGCCGAGTTCGATCGCACAAGGGCTGTAGCCGCCCGGCTCGGCATCCAAGCCACGATCCGCCTTCGCTTCCGGCCCGACCTGACCGAGGCGGATGAGCCGTCTGAGATGTCGCCTGACGGCCTCTCGATCCGAGACGCGGTGCAGCGTTACAAGGCCGGCATGCCGACGGAGGATCTGCTCGCGATCAACGAGGCCGAGATCGCCGATCCGAACCTCGACGTGAGCGGCGTCATGTTCCACCTCGGACGCCACAGCGCCGATCCGGCCGTCTGGGGGGCCGGCGCTGACGCGCTGGTCGCGGTTCTAGAGAGATTGCGCCAGATCTGGGGCGGTTGGATCCCGCGCGAGCTCGATCTGGGAGGCGGGTATCCAGCGCCCAGGGATCCGTTCGGACGCCTGTTGGAGGTGCGGGCCGAGGCGCCCGCCCGCGCTCCCGAAGTCAACGATTACGCGCAAGCAATCTGCCCCCGGCTCGTGACCGGGCTCTCGGGCCTCGGGATCGCCGCCGACGGGATTCAGCTCGAGGTCGAGCCCGGACGGGCGCTCTACGCCGACGCGGGAATCCACCTCGCGACCGTTGGCAACGTCAAGCGACAGACGAGCCCGGTCGCGCTGACCTGGGTCGAGACCGACTCGTCGGATGCCTACCTTGCCGACGTGAATCTCGAGCACAACCGGTGGACCTGTCTTGCGGCGGCAAACGCCTGCGCCGAGCCGAACGTGCTCGCCGACGTCACCGGCCGCACCTGTGCCCTGGACGTGATCGTCGCCGACGCCGAGCTGCCGGCCGTCGAGGTCGGCGACGTCTTGGCCTTTCTCGATACGGGCGCCTACCAGGATGCGAGCGCGAGCAACTTCAATGCGCTTCCCCGACCCGGCACCGTGCTCGTGTCCGGAGAATCGGCCGAGCTGATCCGCCGTCATGAGACCGTCGATGACGTCTTCGCCCGGGACCTCATCCCGCAACGCCTGGGAGATCTCGATGGCGGCGCGACCGGCCAAGAGGGCTGGCGGGCAACGGGACTCGACCACGTCTCGGTGACCAGCGGCGAACTCGATCGCTCGATCGCCTTCTACTGTGGCCTTCTGGGAATCGGCCTCCGGGCCCGGGGGGACGCCGAGGGGGCGGCGGAGTTCGAGGTCACGGGGATTCCCGATGCACATGTGCGATGGGCTGATCTCGAGCTTGCCCACGGACAGGTGCTCGAGTTGATCGAGTTTGTCGATCCGTGTGGGAATCCGGCGCGGACGCAGATAAATGATCCCGGCGCGACGCACATCTCGTTGCGGGTAGCCGACATCGACGCGGTTCATGAGCGTCTTTGCAAGGCGAACGTCCCCGTGCGCAGCGATCCGATCGAAATAACCGCGCCCGGCGCTTGGCAGGGTGCCAAGTGCTTCTACGCCAGTGACCCCGACGGGGTCACGGTGGAGCTCATCGAGGGCCCCTGCCGGCCGCAGTTCCGCTGACGCGGTCCCTGGATGTCCTAGGCTCGAGTCGTGAGCTACGAAAAGGATCCGCGAGTCGACGCGTACATCGATTCGCTGCCGGCCTGGCAGCGGCAGATCTGTCACGCGGTGCGCGATCTCGTCCACGCTGCCGATCCCGCCGTCGCGGAGACCATCAAGCGCACAGTGCAGCCGTACTTCGTGCTGGAGGGGAACATCTGCGCGCTGCTGGCGGCCAAAGATCACGTCAACGTCTTCCTCTACGACGGCGCGATCGTCCCCGATCCCGAGGGCATCATCACCGCGGGCCACGACAACAAGACCGCGCGCATGATCGCCATTCGCCAAGGCGAGCCGATCAACGAACCCGCCCTCACAGCGATGTTGCGGCAGATCGTCGCCGACAACCGCGCCGGCGGCTGGCGCAAGATCAAGGCCGCTCGCGGCGAAGGCTGAGGAGGTCCCGCCCCGTGATGCGCCCCCGCGGGGTCGACCAGACGCGGCGGTTCTGGGACTCGCGCGCGAGAGAGAACGCCTACTACTTCGTCAACAACCAAACCGAGGCCCCGGATTCGGACGACGATGCCTTCTGGACCAGCGGCGCGCGCGACCTCGGGCGCGTCACGCGGCTGCTCGGAATCGAGCTGACTCGAGATGACAGGGTGCTCGAGATCGGCTGCGGAGTCGGCCGCATGACGCGGGTGCTCGCCGAGCACGCCGGCGCCGTCCTCGCCCTCGACGTCTCCCCCGAGATGATCGAGCGGGCGCGTGCCTACAACCCGCGTCTTGCCAACGTCGACTGGATCGTCAGCGACGGCCGCGCGCTTGCAGGGATCGATCAGGGCACCGTCGACTGCTGTCTTTCGTACGTCGTTTTCCAGCACATCCCAGACCCCGAGGTGACGCTCGGCTACGTCCGCGAGATCGGACGGGTCCTGAGGCCCGGTGGCTGGGCGGCGCTGCAGGTCTCCGATCTTCCGCCTCGCTCGCCGTTCACGGCCCGCCTGGCGGCCCTGCTCGGCCCGCTGCG
>JBKJXG010000303.1:0-5133 GCA_046716525.1 Solirubrobacterales bacterium | reverse complement strand
GCCTCAAGGACAAGCGCCGCCAGCTCGCCTCGCTCAAAGCGCTGATCCGCCAGCGCTTCGTCGCCGCGGTGGCCGAGCCCGCCGACCACGACGATCGCCGGCTGGGGACGCTCGCTGTCGCTCTGATCGGGGGTACCGAGGTTCGCGAGCGCGCCGCCGAGCTCGAGCGCTTCGTCGAGGCCCGCGCCCCGGACGGCTCCACCTTCGTCCGCGATCTGATCGCCCTCGAGGACATCAGGGCCTGAGCGCTCGCCGCTTGAGTGGCCTGTATGTTGGCGGCGGTATGGCTGGAGGCGAACGAATGCGCCAAATCGACGAGGTCATGCGCAAGGTGATCAGCTCGGCGATCGCCGGCGAGCTCGAGGACCCGAGGATCGGATTCGTGACAGTGACCGCAGTCAAGACAAGCCCGGACCTGCGCTCGGCGCGCGTCTACGTCAGTGTGCTCGGCGACGAGCGCGAGCGCGCCGACACGCTCGCCGGGCTCACCTCTTCACACGGCAAGCTGCAGGCGGCGATATCCCGCGAGGTCCGGATCAAGCACACGCCGACGCTCACGTTCCATTACGACGAGAGCCTCGAGCGAGGCGTGCGCCTGACTCAGCTCCTCGAAGCCGAGGAGCGCGAATGAGCAAGCAGGTGACCGCCCCGGCCAACGAGCTCGAGCGGCTCCTGGACGAGTTGCGCGAGGGCGAGCGGTTCTTGCTGTCCACGCACGAGGGCCCCGACGGCGATGCGCTGGGCTCACTGCTGGCGATGCATGAAATCCTCGGCCAGCTGGGCAAGGACTCGGTCATGTTCTTGGCGGCGAAGGAGTTCCCGCTTCCTGTCGAGTATCGCTTCGTCGCGCTCACCGACGTCTTTCACGAACCGCCCGCCGACGTGGTCGACCGCGTGCTCGTCTTTCTCGACTGCGGCAACATCGACCGGATGCCGGTCGAGTTCCTGCAGCGCGACGGCGCTCATATCCTCAACATCGACCACCACCACGACAACACCCGCTTCGGCAGCGTCAACCTCGTCGACCCTGAGGCCTCCTGCACCGACGAGATCGTCTTCGAGTTGGCCAAGCGCCTCGGCGCGGAGATCACGCCGGAGATCGCCTCGGCCCTGTACGTCGGCCTGATCACCGACACCGGCATGTTCATGTACGAGAACACGCGGCCGAGATCGCATCACGTGGCCGCCGCGCTGATCGAGGCCGGGGTGGACGTCAACGACATCTACCGCCGCCTCTACGAGCGCGTGCCGATGGAGAAGCTGGCACTGACCGCGCGCGCTCTGTCGAAGATTGAGCGCTTCGACAACGACCGGCTTACGATCACCTATGTCGGTACCGAGGACTACGCGGCCGCGGGCGGAGGCGAGGATCTGACCGAGGGCATCATCGACTTCTTGCGCTCGGTCGAGGGCACCGCGGTTGCGGCGATGGTTCGCGACAAGACCGACGGCGGGCGCACCGCTCGCAAGGTGAGCTTGCGCTCCACCGACGGGACGGTTGACGTCTCGGCGATCGCCAGGGTGCACGGCGGCGGCGGGCACCGTCGCGCCGCAGGCTTCGGCAGCGACCTCTCCTACGACGAGCTGGTCGAGTTCATCCGTGCAGAAGTCGCCGCTCAGCTCGACTAGATTCAGCGCCGCCGAGCTCACGGCCTCAGGCGCGGTGGTGCTTGCCGACAAGCCGGCAGGGATCACCTCTCACGACGTCGTCGCTCGCCTGCGACGTGCCTACGGCGTCAAGGCCGGCCATGCCGGCACCCTCGACCCGTTCGCCACAGGCTTGCT
This sequence comes from Solirubrobacterales bacterium, assembly GCA_046716525.1. Lineage (GTDB taxonomy): Bacteria > Actinomycetota > Thermoleophilia > Solirubrobacterales > 70-9 > WHSW01. The sequence goes on along the minus strand of JBKJXG010000303.1, from coordinate 3,348 downwards.
GATCGTCCTGCTCGGACGGACGGCCACGCGGGAGCAGCGTCGCTTCATGGAGCAGCGAAAGACCTATCGGGTCAGCGCCCGTTTCGGCGCCGTCTCGACCACGGGCGACCGCGACGGCGAGATCACCGAGACCGGCGTCATCCCCGAGGCGCCGGTTCGCCTGCCGCAGGGCGTCCTGCGCCAGCGCCCGCCGGCGTATTCGGCAGTCAAGGTCGGCGGGGAGCGTGCCTACAAGCGCGCGCGGCGCGGGGAGCAGTTCGAGATGCCCGAGCGCATCGTCACCGTTTATCGCTTCGAGCAGCTCGCGCGCGAGGATGAGCGGGCCGAATTCGAGATCGAATGCTCGTCGGGGACGTACGTGCGCAGCCTCGTCGCCGATCTCGGCGACGCTTACTGCACCGAGCTTCGACGCACGCGGATCGGGCCTTTCGACGTCGCGGAGTGCGACGAGTCCCGCCCGATCGCCGTCGCCGAAGCACTCGCCCGCCTGGAGATGTGACCTGGGCCGCCGAGGCGCGCGAACCCACATCAAGCCTCTGGATTCGCCGTAGCTGCCAGAGTTGGGCAGATGAGCATCCAGGTGACCTCGCTGCCCGATGCGACCCGACGCCCACGGTCGATCGCCATCGGCACCTTCGATGGCGTTCACGTCGGCCATCGCCAGGTGATCAAGGGCGCCGACACCGTGCTCACATTCGAGCCGCACCCGCTCTCGGTGATTCACCCCGAGGCGGCTCCGAAGCTGATCATGCCGTTCGAGATCAAGCGCGACGTGATCGAGGGGCTGCGCGTATCCGAGGTCGTCGTCATTCCCTTCAACGCTGAGTTCTCAGCGATCGAAGCGGAGCGGTTCTGTTCGGAGATCCTGATCGAGACGCTGGGGGCGACACGAGTCGCCGTCGGTGAGAACTTCCGCTTCGGCGCCAAGGCGAAGGGCGATCCCGAGATGCTCCGTTCGCATTCGGAGTTCGAGACGGAGGTCGTGCCGCTGATCGAGGTCGAGGGCGAAACCGTCTCCTCGACGCGAATTCGCGCCCTCATCGCCGCCGGCGACATCGTCGGCGCGATGAACTGCCTCGGTGCTCCCTTCCTGTTCGAAGGCGAAGTCGTCTCCGGCGACCGCCGCGGTCGTACGCTCGGCTTTCCGACGGCGAACATCGTGCCCGACGACGATTACGTCTTTCCCGGCCACGGGGTCTATGCGGCATTCGCAGACGGCAAGCCGGCGGCGGTGAACGTCGGCGTCCGCCCGACCTTCGAGACGGGACGCGGTGTGCTGATTGAGACCCACGTGATCGATGACGACGTCGACCTCTACGGACACACCCTGCGAGTCGCCTTCATCGCTCGTCTTCGCGGTGAAAAGCGCTTTGCAGGCGTCGAGGAGCTGGTGGCGCAGATGGCCAATGACGTCGAAAAGGCGCGAGAGCTCTGTGCTAGCTTCACGCCTCCATGAGTCTGACAAAGGAAAGAAAGCAGGAGCTGGTCGGCAAGTACGGCCGTGCAGAGGGAGACACCGGCTCTGCCGAGGTTCAGGTCGCGATGCTCACCGAGCGCATCAACGAGCTCACCGAGCACCTGCGCACCCACAAAAAAGACCATCACTCCCGTCGCGGGCTGCTGATGTTGGTCGGCAAGCGCAGGCGGCTGCTGCGCTATCTCGAGGGCTCCGACGTCGAGCGCTATCGCGCCCTCGTCACCGACCTCGGCCTACGCCGCTAACGGTGCACACCGCCGCGTGATCGAACCCGGCGCCGCGGCACCGGACTTCACGCTGCCCGACCAGGACGGAAACGACGTTTCGCTCGCCTCCTTTCGAGGCAGGAAGCTGATGTTGGTCTTCTATCCGCTGGACTTCACTCCGGTCTGCTCGGATCAGCTCTCGATCTATCAGGAGGTGCTGCCGGAGATCACCGCGCAGGGCACGACGCTGGTCGGAATCAGCGTCGACAGCTCCGACACCCACAGAGCCTTTCAGGAGAAGCTCGGCATCGAGATCACGCTGCTCGCCGATTTCCATCCCAAGGGGGAGGTCAGCCGTGCCTACGGCGCTTACGTCGAGGAGCGTGGTCACCCCAACCGCTCGCTCGTGTTGATCGACGAGCAGCAGACGGTGCGCTGGGTGCACGAGTCGCCGAGTACGCTCGAGATCCCCGGCGCCAACCTGATCTTCGACGCTCTGGACACCGTCTCTGGCTGACCTGCGAAGCGCCCGCGTTCCGGCGCCGTGCCCCGACGACCACGTGCGCGGGGCTGGGGTCGAGACGATCGTCTACGTCGATCTCGCCTGCCCGGCATGCGCCGCCGAGTGGCTGCGGATCCGCGAGCTGCCGATTTGCCTCTGCCTGCGCCACTTCCCGATCGCGTCCAGGCACCCGCGGGCCCCGGCTCTCCACGCGGCCGCGGAGGCTGCCGGTGCGCAGCGCAAAGGTGCGTTCTGGGACATGGTCGACTCGATCTACGCCGATCAGGGCCACGTCGACGATCCACATCTTTGGCAACGCGCCCGAGCGCTGGGCCTCGACCTCGAGCGGTTCGAGGCCGATCGGCGCTCCGATGGCATCGTCACGCGCGTCGAAACGGACTTTCGCAGCGGGATCCGCGCCGGCGTCACATCGACGCCGGCCGGCTTCGTTGATGGCAAACCCGTGCCCGGCCGGCTCAGCGACTCGTTAGGGGGTCTGTAACATCGCCCCCGTTAGAGAACGAGAGTTCTGTGAAAAAGGCCGCCAACCGGGCGGTTGAAAGGACAGCAACACAACATGAGTATGTTTGACGTAACGCGCGTTTCGGTCGAGATCGGCGGCAACGAGATCTCCCTCGAGACGGGCAAACTAGCCCGCCAAGCGGGTGGAGCCGTCGTGGTCACGGCCGGCGAGACCAGCGTCCTCTGCACCGCGACGATGGGCAACCTGCGCGATGTGGACTTCCTGCCGCTGACGGTCGACGTCGAGGAGAAGCACTACGCCGCGGGCAAGATTCCCGGCTCCTTCTTTCGCCGTGAGGCCCGTTCCGGCGAGAAGGCGACGCTGACAGCGCGGATGATCGACCGGCCGATTCGACCCCTCTTCCCCAAGGGCTGGCACTTCGAGACCCAGATCGTCGCCCAGCCGATGTCGGTGGACCACGTCCATCCTTACGACATCCTGGCCATGAACGGCGCCTCCGCGGCGCTCGCGATCTCGCCGGTGCCGGTCGCCAAGCACGTCGGCGCGGTGCGGGTCGGCAAGCTCGAGGGCGACTTCGTCGTCAACCCCGACGAGGAGCACCTCGACGAGCTCGACATGGACCTGATCGTCTCCGGCACCGACGAGGCCATCCTCATGGTCGAATGCGGCGCCAACGGCG
>JBKJXG010000302.1:0-8712 GCA_046716525.1 Solirubrobacterales bacterium | reverse complement strand
GCCGACGATCGGTGCCGACCTCGGCTTCTCCGCCGACAACCTCTCCTGGGTGATCAACGCGTACGTCCTCACTTTCGGCGGCTTCCTCCTGCTCGGAGGCCGTCTCGCCGACCTGCTCGGTCGCCGCCGCGTGTTCATGGCCGGGCTGATCATCTTCGCCCTCGCCTCGCTCGCCGGCGGCTTCGCTGAGTCCGACGTTGCCTTGATTGCCGCTCGCGCGGTTCAGGGCCTCGGCGCCGCGATCCTCTCCCCGGCAGCGCTCTCGATCGTCACCACCACCTTTCGCGACGGTGCCGAGCGCAACAAGGCGCTGGGCGCCTGGGGGGCGGTCGCCGGCTCCGGCGGCGCCGCCGGCGTCCTGCTCGGCGGCGTGCTGACCGAGTATGTCGGCTGGGAATGGGTGCTTTGGGTGAACGTGCCGATCGGTGTCGCCGCAGCGATCTTGGCGCCGCGGTTGATCGCCGAGTCGAGCGCTGAGTCCGAGAATCGCTCCTTCGACGTCGCGGGCGCCCTCACCGTCACCGCCGGGCTCGCGGTGCTCGTGTACGGACTGGTCGAGGCGCCGGATGCCGGCTGGGGCTCGGCTCAGACGATCGGGCTGTTGGGCGGTGCGCTGGTGCTGTTCGGCGCCTTCATCGCGATCGAGAGCCGGGCTTCCGCACCATTGGTGCCGTTCGGGATCTTCCGCCTGCGCACGCTCACCGGGGCCAACGTCGTCGGCCTGCTGATCGGCGCCTCGCTGTTTTCGATGTTCTTCTTCATCTCGCTCTACATGCAGGAGGTGCTCGGCTTCAGCGCGATCAAGTCGGGGCTCTCATATTTGCCGTTGGCGGTGACGATCATCCTCGCTGCCGGAATCGCCTCGCAGCTCGTGACCAAGGTCGGCTTCAAGCCGATCCTCGCCGCCGGCATGGGGCTGATCGCGGCAGGCCTCGTCTGGTTCAGCCAGATCTCGGTTGACGGCAGCTTTCTCGGCGACGTGCTCGGTCCTTCGCTGCTCGCCGCCGCCGGCCTCGGCTTCGCCTTCGTGCCGGTGACGATCGCCGCCGTCTCGGGCGTCGAGCAGCATGAAGCAGGCCTGGCCAGCGGGCTGATCAACACCTCGCAGCAGGTCGGCGGCGCGCTCGGGCTCGCCGTGCTCTCAACCGTCGCCTTCTCGCAGATCGAGGACGGCGCCGTTGCCGCGGGCGGAGTGCCGACGCCGGCAATCCTCACCGAGGGTTACGCCGATGCATTTCTCGTCGGCGCAGGAATCGCCCTACTGGGACTGCTGGCGACGCTGACCCTGATCCGCGGCCGCGACAGCCGTGCGCACGTCGAGCTCGGCGGCACGCTCGAATCGGGGGAGACGGCGGCCGCTCCGACCGAGGCCTGAGCGGCTCCGAGGCAAGGCTCGACAGGGTGGTCAGGAGCCGAGAGCTCGGCGCAGGCCGTCCGCAGCGTTGTCGCCCAGGCGCTTGAACATCAGCCCGAGCACGGGGTCGGCGAGCTTCATCAAGCCCTTCGGACGCAGGTCGGCGTCGTAGACCAGACGGGCGCCTCCGCCGGGGACGGCGTCAACGGTGACCGTGTCCTCGGAGACGACGGTCGACGTCTCGGCGCGCAGCACGAAACGCCGCGGCCGCTCGTACTCCAATGTCGTGTAGAGAAACTCGTTCTCGCGGCCGGCGAGCCGGACGACGACGCGAAAGCGGGTGCCCTCGCCGGGGCCATCGCCAAGCATCTCGGCTTCGATCGCGGTCGGGTCCCATTCGGTGACCGAGCGGAAGTCGGCCATGTAGTCGAAGGTCTCCTCGACCGAGCGCTTGGAGTCGATCGCGCCGCGATAGTGAGCCATCATTGACCAGCCGCAGCGGCAGCGTTCGGCGGCTCGAGGTCGGCCTCGCTCAGCCCCGAGATCCGCATGCACTCGGCCCAGAGCTGAGCACGGTCGGCCGCCGACTCTCGCGTCCAGGGGACGCGGTGAGTGGGGCGTGGAGCTCGGTCGTGCCAGAAGCGCCCGGGCTGACGCATCGGCTCCGGCGCACCGGCGAGCCAGACGATCGTGTCGGCTGCCTGCTCGGCATTTCGCAACAGCGGCCGCATCACGGCACGAAATCGTGGCAGCGAGGTCTGTACTCCCGGGGTATCGGCCCAGCCAGGATGCATGGAGTGGACGCCGATGCCGCTGCCGCGCAAACGCTCGGCCCAGAGCTCGGTGAGGATCACCTGGCAGCGCTTGGTGTGGGCGTACACGGTGGTCGGCTCGTACTCGAGGCCTTCGAGCTGGAGGTCGTCGGGGCGCAGTTTCTGGGCGTACATGCCGCCTGAGGAAACGTTGATCACCCGCGAGGGCGAGCCTGCGCGCAAGGCCGGCAGCAGCAAGGCTGTGAGCAGAAATGGGCCGAGCACGTTGGTTGCGAAGGTGAGCTCGCAGCCCTCGTCGGTGGTCGTGCGCTCGGCCGGCATCACGCCTGCGTTGTGGACCACGGTGTGGATCTCACCGTGCTCGGAGGCGAATGCCGCTGTGAACTCGCGTACCGCGGCCAAGCTCGAAACGTCGCAGATCTCGAGCTCGAGGCGGTCGGAGCCGCTGCGCCGTGCGATCTCGGCGCGGGCCTTCTCACCGCGCTCGGCGTCTCGGACCAGCATGTGAACGGTGGCGCCGCCGCGGGCCAGGAGCTCGCAGGCGGCGGCTCCGATGCCCGCGCCCGCTCCGGTGACGAGCACCGTCGAGCCGGCGACCCCGGCCTCGGGCTCGGTCTTCCACATCCGCTTTCGCACGGCGTAGCCGGCGCGGCTGTAGCCACCGAGGACGGTGAAGTCGAGTCCGCGATCGAGCAGTGAGTTCATCGCGACAACAATACTTTCCGCCACTCCGGTCGCCGCGGCGGGCCACGTCGCCGGCGTTGTCGGTGGCGCTCAGCTCGCCTGAGCAACCAAAGCCGCGAGGAAAGCGAGGCGCGCCGCCGAATATCGGCGCGACATGTGTTCTCAGCTTGTCAATGCGCCACAGGTGTGGCCATGATGGCCGTGATGTCGCCGCGCGACCCGCTGGGCAGGGCGGTGCTGCGCACGATCCTCATCGTCGTTGCCGTGGCGCTGGCGCTGTACGTAATCGTTCAGCTTCAGAAACCGCTCACGTGGCTGGTGATCGCAGCCTTCATCGCGGTTGCGATGTCCGGTCCGATCCATGGCCTGGTGCACAAGACGGGTCGCCGAGGACTCTCGATCGCAATTGCCTATTTGAGCCTGATCTTGATCCCGATTGCGATCGGGGCGCTGCTGATCCCCTCGCTCGTCGGACAGATCGAGAGCCTCGCCAAGAACGTCCCGGAATACGCCGGAGACGTGACCCAGTTCGTCAACGACAACCAGACCCTCACCGACCTCAACGACAAGTACAACTTCACGAGTGAGATCCAGAAAGCGGCGGACGATCTCCCCAGCCGGATCGGGGATGCCGCAAACCTGCTTCAGGACATTGGCGTCGGCGTCGTCAACTCCATCTTCGCTGCGATCACGATCCTCATCCTCAGCATCTTCATGGTCGCCGGGGGACCCCGGTGGAGGGCGGCCTTCGTGCGCAGTCAAAGCGCCGATAAGGCACCCCGGATCGAACGGGCGCTCAACCGGATAGCCGACGCGGTCGCCAACTACGTCGGAGGTGCCATGCTCCAGGCGACGATCGCGGGCGTCAGCGCGTTCATCGTCTTGAAGATCCTCGGAGCGCCGTTCGCCGGACCCCTGGCACTCGTCGTCGCCTTCTTCGACTTGATCCCCGTGGTGGGAGCAACGATCGCCGCGGTCGGTATCGCGATCGTGATGCTGTTCGTCAACTTCCCCTTCGGGGTCGTCGTCTGGGTGATCTGGGCGATCGTCTACCAGCAGATCGAGAACTACGTGATCCAGCCAAGGATCCAGGGCAAGGCGGTTCAGGTGGAGGCATTCGTGATCCTCGTTGCGGTCCTCTTCGGCTCGACCCTGTTCGGGGTCATGGGCGCAATCCTTGCGATCCCGACTGCGGCGTCCTTGCAGATCGCGTGGCGCGAGTACCGCGATTACCGCCGCGAGCTCCTGACCAAGCCGCCGGCCGGGTCCGACCTCGCCGTACCCGGGGCTAGCTAGCTCGACAACGCTGGCTCGGCTGCGGATTGCAGGCGGCCCACGCGTCGGCGCTCGACGCGAACCCGAGTGCCATGGCGCGGGGCGAGGGTGATCCCCCTGAGCACCACAGGCTCGGTCTCGGGCGCGAGAGCGCTGAGCTCGAGGCGTTCGACGATGATGCGGATGACCTCGGCCATCTCAGCCTGCGCGAGCGCAGCTCCGATGCAGCGGCGGATGCCGCCACCGAATGGGAGCCACGAGTAAGACTCCGCCTCGCCGTCGAGGAAGCGTTCGGGGCGAAACTGCTCGGCCTGTGGGTAGATGTCCTCGCGCATGTGGACGAGTGCAATCCCCGGGTAGACGCGGATGCCGGCGGGCAGCTCATAGCCGGCGACCATTCGGGGCTTGGTCAGCGTGCGCTCGGCGGCATCGATCACCGGCCGCAGCCGCAGGGTCTCGGTGACGACTGCGTCCAGGTAAGCGTCGCTACCGGCGTCGAGCTCATCGCGCAGCCGGGCGAGCACCGCCGGGTTGTGAAGCAAGAGGTCGAAAGCGAAGGCAAGTCCGGTCGCGGTCGTCTCGTGACCTGCCGCGAGCAAGGTGATCAGTTCGTCGCGAAGCTCCGGGTCACTCATCGGCTCGCCGTCTTCGTCGCGGGCGAGCAACAGCAGCGAGAGCACGTCAGTGCGCTCGTCAAGATCGGGCTCGCGGCGGCGCAGCTCGATCTCCTCGTAGAGCAGGCCGTCTGCAACGCCGAGGCGGCGCTTTAGTCGCCCGCCGGGGCTCCAGGGGCCGAGATCTCGTTGCAGCACGCCGGGGAGAAAGACGCTGGAGCCAAGGTCGAGCAGGGCGAGCAGCGCCCGGCGCAGCCGCTCGACTCGCGCCGGCTCGGTCACCCCGAAGACCGCACGGCAGATGACATTGAACGTGAGCGACCGCATCCGCTCGCGCAGGGCGAACTGGTCGCCGAGCGTCCAACCTGCGATCTCCTTCTCAGCAACGTCGCGAATGATCGTGCGGAAAGTCGTGACCGCGGAACCTTGAAACGGCGGCAACAGGAGCTTTCGCTGGCGCATGTGACGGGCGCCATCGAGGACGAGAACCGAGCTGTCGCCGAGCACCGGGGCGAGCAGCGAGTTGGCCTCGCCGGCGAGCATCTCGCTCTGGTCGCCGGTGAACATCGCGCGGATCTCGTCGGGCTCGGCGACGTAGACACCGGTGCCGAAGACCGGAAAGCGGGTTGAGAAGACGTTGCCGTAGCGCGCCTGCCAATTCAGCAGCGTCTCGAGCGGGCGGCGGGCGAAGCGCGCCGCGTTGACGACAGCGAGTCCGCTGGGTCCCGGAGGCAGGGCCATCTCGTAGGCGAGTATCCCACGTGGCGATAGCCTGAACTGATGGTCAACAAGCCTGTAGCGCAGCCGCTCGGGATCGCGCAGATCGAGGACGCCGCGCGGACGATCCGCGGTTTCGCCCGCGAGACTCCGATGTTCAGCGCCGGCGAGATCTCCAGGCGTGTCGGCTTTACGGTCACGCTCAAGGCGGAGAACCTGCAGCGCACCGGCTCGTTCAAGGTGCGTGGCGCCCACAACCGCATCTCACGCTTGAGCGAGGCCGAGCTCGGTCGCGGCGTCGTTGCCGCCAGCGCCGGTAATCACGCGCAGGCTGTCGCGGTGGCAGCAAGCTCGCGCGGGGCCCGGGCCGTGCTGTTCATGCCCGAAGACGCACCGATCGCCAAGGTTGAAGCCGTGCGCTCTTACGGCGGCGAGGTGCGCCTCGTGGCGGGAGGATTCGACGATGCGGTCGCCGCTGCGCGCGCGGCCGTCGACGAGGAGGGCGCGACGCTGATCCACGCCTTCGACGATCCGGTGGTGGTGGCCGGTCAGGGCACGATCGGGCTCGAGATCGCCGCGGCGGCGCCACGCACGAGCTTGGTCGTCGTCGCCATCGGCGGCGGCGCACTCGCGGCGGGTATCGCGATCGCGGTCAAGCACCGGCTGCCCGGCTGTCGCGTGGTGGGAGTGCAGTCGGACCAATGCGCGCCATACGTACGAACCGCCGGCTTGGGCGGGCGCAAAGTGCAGACGATCTGTGACGGGATCGCGGTCAAACGCCCGGGTGAGCTGACGCGGCCGCTGGTCGCGAGCCACATCGACGAGGTGGTCATGGTCTCCGACGACGACGTCGCTCAGGCGATGGTGCTGTTGCTGGAGCGCTCGAAGCTCGTCGTCGAGGGGGCCGGCGCCGCTTCGGTGGCGGCGATTCTTGCCGGCAAGCTCGAGGCGCCGGCCGAGGGCGAGACCTGTGCTGTGCTCTCGGGTGGCAATGTCGATGCCGCGCGCCTGGTCGAGTGCATTCGCCTCGGCGAAACCGCCGCCCGGCGCCGGCTGGCGTTCTCGACGGTCGTGCCCGACCGCCCGGGGGCGCTGGCGAAGCTGGTAGGCACTGTCGCCGAGCAGGGCGCCAACGTCCTCGACGTCTCCCACATTCGCGAGGGCGTCGATCTGCACGTACGTGAGACCGGGATCCGGCTCGTGCTTCAGACCGACGGGCTCGAGCACGGGCGCGCAGTGCTCGCCGCGGTCGCGGCGCAGGGCTTTTCGATCTTGGAGGAGCGCAAGGATGGCTGAGCGCGACGGCGACGATGTCGATGTGCGCGCGGCAGGTGGCGTCGTCCTGCGCGACGGTTCCGGTGGGCCTGAGGTCGCGGTCGTCCACCGCCCGCGCTACGACGACTGGTCGCTGCCCAAGGGCAAGCTGGAGCCCGGTGAGCAGTGGGACGAATGCGCGCTGCGTGAGGTGGAGGAGGAAACGGGACTTCGCTGCGTGCTCTGCGACGAGCTCGAGCCAGTGCGTTATAGAGACCGCAAGCAACGCGCGAAGCTCGTGCGCTTCTGGAGCATGCGCGCGCTCGCTCCGACGACCGAGTTCAGCGCCAACGATGAGGTCGACGAGATGCGCTGGCTCTCGCTCGAGTCTGCCGCTGAGCTGCTCGATTACCCGCACGACCGCGAACTGATCACGGCGCTGGCGCGCAGCGCGCAGCGCAACTAGAACGAACGTCCAAGCGGCGTCTCGTCGCTGGCCGCGGCGCTTACGCAAGCCGATGAATCTCTTCCGAGGGGGCATATCCGATGCCAGAGCCGGGGCAACTGAGAGGTCGTCCCGGCTCCTTTTTCGGCGCTCACCGCTCGAGGCCGTCAGTCCAGCGGCTCGCGACCTCCGTAGCCCGACTCGAGCTCGTGCCAGAACTCGATTGGACCCTCGTCGAGCTGCCAGCAGAGGTAGATCTCGCGGCCGTCGCGCAGGGCTGGGAAATCGATCAAGCCGCGGTCGATGTCGCGCAGGACGATCCCCATTTCGGTGATCTCCCCGAGCAACTGTCTCACCGCGAGAAAGCCCTCGCCAACCTCACGCCCGGGCTCGCCGCCGCCGTTGCCTGGCGGGGCGCCGACGAGAGCGGCGTGTGCCTCCGCATCGGTGAGCCGGTCGCGGGCATCGCGCAGCGAGCGCAGCATCGGCTCGACGCGAGCGAGCATGCCGTCGGCCTCATCGACGCTGAAGTGACGGTCGTGGATCAATGTGCGGCGGTCGCAGCGCCCGCAGCCGCCATGCGCTCGGCCAGCAGCTTCGCGTCGGCGCCCGAGATGGTGCGCAACTGCCCCTGGAAGCCGAGATGCCAGTGCTCGGCGGGCCAGCGGCGCAAGTGCTCGAGCTCGTCCAGCAGCGATTCGGCAGGGACGAACGCGTCCTCATCGAGCACCAGCACCGGCTCGGCCTCGACGCGCCACGGATAATCCTCGGGGTGCTTCTTCTTGCCCTGCGGCCAGATCGATGCACGGTCCTCGAACATCTCGGACGTGACCCTGACGATCGCGCCAAAGCCCTGACCGCGCGGCTCGCCGTCGGCGCCCGGGTACTTGGTCACGTAGAAGACGATCTCGTCGCCCGGCTCGAACTCCGTCGCCTGGTTGCGCCGGCGCTCCTTGAAGCCGACGACATCGAAGCCGCGCTCGACGTTGATGCGGAAGTTCTCGATGCCACCGGTGAGGACCCAGGTCGCCACTGGCTCAGCTTATCGTTGGGCCACGGCCCGATCCCCGATTCGACCTACCGATAGCGTTGGCCGCGAGCGTTTCGCCCCCCTGACGGCGGGGCACTACTTTCGAAGGCGACCAAAGGAGAACCAGTGACTGATACGGCGACCTCGAATGCGGACATCATGGCCGACGGCAACAGCGAGCAGCGCGAGAACGTGATCGAGCTGCTGAAGAAGGCTTATTGGATGGAGATCGAGACCGTGATGAGCTACATCGCGAACTCGATCAATCCCGACGGCGTGCGCGCGATGGAGATCCGCGAGTCGCTCGAGGGCGATATCCAGGAAGAGCTCGGCCACGCGCAGCAGTTCGCGGCGCGGATCAAGGAGCTCTACGGCGTCGTGCCGGGCTCCGAGCAGTTCGCCTCCGAGCAGTCCTATCTGCAGCCCCCGTCAGATCAGGTCGACATCGTGCACGTGATCAAGGGCGTAATCGAAGCCGAAGCGGGTGCGATCGAGTTCTACAGCCGAGTGATCGAGGAAACCGACGGTATCGATCCGGTCACCCAGGACATGGTGATCGCGATCCT